>JABEUK010000128.1 GCA_013044425.1 Thermoplasmata archaeon
GCAGGGTCTTGGTCGGCTCGAACGCCATGCAGACAAGCTCGGTCCCGGCCGCGTCCACGATCGGGAAGCGGACGTGGCCGCCTTGCAGCGTGGTCGGGACCCCTCCCACGAGCCCCTCCACCCGCCCGCTCTCGTACGGGCCCAGGGAAGCCGCGAGGCGCCGGAGCAGGTGGTCGCCCGTCCCCTGGTTCGTGCAGAAGAGCATCCAGCGCTCCACCGGCTCGGATCGGACCGTCGCAAGGGCCCGCAGCGGCGCTCCCCGCCGGCGCGAACGCAGGCCGAAGAGGATCGGGCAGGGCGTGTGCGGCGCGACGAGGAGCCGTCGGGTCGCCGGATCGGTGCATAGGAACAGATCCGGGTACCGGCGCTGGGCCTCCACGACCGAACCGCCGTCGACCTCGCGTCGGAGCGATCCGCGCGCGGGGTCTCGGTAGGCGAGGAGCTCCCAGGTCGGATGCGCCTCGGGCCACGCCGCGCTCGCCGCGGCTCCGACCACTCCGAGATCGTCCCCGTGGATCCGCACGGTGGCCCCCAGATCGTTCAGCGTTGCGCGCACGTCGGCCGCCCGAACGACACGGCGGACCGCGTTCCAGTACAGCGACGACGGCAATCGTCGTGGGGAGGCGACCATCGCCGGATCCGTGCCGGCCTCACCCACCCGCGAGGCGTCGAGCACCGCCCTCCACGCCGCGTCGACTAGATCGGTCGCGAGCGTCGGCGAGAGCCGGGCCCCCCCCTCGTACGCCCACACCGCGCGTCCATCGATCGACCCGCAGCGCCGACGGCGCCCTCGCCCGATGCCGAAGCGGACACTGAGCGCGCCGTTCCCGCGCGTCTTGAAGGGGATGTTGGGATTGAGGCGGACCAGGCGCGGGTCGCCGATCGGGTCCACGCCGAGGTCCCGGGCGACGCGGACGACCTCCGTGAGAGCGTGCGTCGTGCACCCTCCTCGGGGGCTGTCCGTGTCGTCGATGCCGATCCACATCGCGCGGGCGGAGACCCCGCGAGCCCAAAGAGGATGCGGCCCCTACGCGACGCTGTGCAGGAGCTTCGCGTACGCGGCCCGGTTCGGCTCGATCTCGATATCGGCCCGGGCCGGTCCGAGAGCACCCGCAGGGAGCACGCGCGTCTCGAGCGCGGGGTCGAGGGGGGCCCCTTCCGGGGGACGGTGCATGACGCCGATCGGGATCTTCCCGGAATCCATCGCCTCCATGCAGAGTCGGAACATCGCCTTGCGGTCCGACGCATCGTAGCCGGGCAGTTTGCTCACGTCCACGACCCGCTCGCGCCAGAGCTTGTACGTATCGTTGTACGTCACGCACGGGGAGAGATCCTCGATGAACGCGAACCCTCGGTGCGCCCGGTTGAACTCGAGGGCCTCCTTCAGGACCGCCGTTAGGGTCTTCGGGTCGCCGGAGAACGTACGGGCGATGAAGTTCGGCGCCGGGATCGACAGCGCGGTGAGGATCGCGTCGAACGGCTTTTCGATGTTCCCTTCGAAACCGATCTGGCTCGTGGGCGAGGGCTGACCCTTCGTCAGGCCGTACGTCTCGTTGTTCATCACGATGTACAGGATCGAGACGTTCTTCTTGAACGCGTGCATGAAGTGCCCCATCCCGATCGCATAACCGTCCCCGTCGCCGCCGGCCGCAAACACCGTCAGGTTCGGGTTCGCGAGCTTCACGCCGACCGCCTGGGCCAGAAGACGCCCATGGAGCGCGTGCAGGCCGTTGATCTCGAGGAAGTTGTGGATCGAGCCCGAGCAGCCGATCCCTCCGACCAGCACGAGCTCGTGCGTCGGGATCTTCAGCTCGGCCGCGGCCTTCTTGACGCACGCGAGCAGCGCAAAGTCCCCACACCCGGGGCACCAGATCGGCTGGGTGGGCTTCGCGGATTGCACCATCCTACACGCCCTCCGTGATCGGGCGGATGATGTCGGGCGAGCGGAACGAGAGGCCATCGTAGCGGAGAATCGAACGGAGTTTGGCGTGGTGCCATGGAACCGTCTCGCGGATGAGTCGCGCGAACTGCCCGGTGTAGTTGTTCTCCACGACGTACGCCACGTCGACGCCATGAAGGAACGGATCGAGCTCGTGGCCGGGAACCGGCCAGAGCGTCCGGGGCTGGTAGAAGCGTGTGCGGATCCCTCGGGTCTTTAGGCGCTCCTGCGCTTCGAGGATAGGGCCGATCGTGCTCCCGTATCCGATGATGCCGATCCGGGCATGGGGTTCGCCGAAGTACTTTCCGGCGGGAAGATCCGGGACCGCCGTCACCATCTTTCCCATCCGCTTGGCCATCATCTTCAGGCGGTTCTCCCGATTGACCGAGACGTGTCCCCACTCGTCGTGCTCATTTCCCGTGACCTGACTCCAGACTCCCGGAGTTCCGGGGGGCGCGATCGGACTTCCGCTGTCGGCCGTGAATGCGTAGCCCTTGTACTCGGTCATCTTCTCGAGGTCGGCCCCCGAGAGGCGCTTTCCTCGGACCATGTGGATCCCGTCGAGATCGTACGGCGGGCTCGTCGTGGTGTTCTGACAGAGCGCCTGATCGAGGAGGAGGATGACCGGGGCCCGCCATTTGTCGGCGATGTTGAGTGCATCGACGGTGAGCTGAAAGCACTCGAGGGGAGTCGCGGGCGCGAGGATGAACCGGGGGAACTCCCCGTGCCCTAGGTTCGCGAGGTGGGCGAGGTCCGATTGCTCATGCCGCGTGGGCTGCCCGGTGGATGGGCCGACCCGGGCGCAATCGGCGATGACGATGGGGATCTCCGCCGCGCCCGCATGCCCGATTCCTTCGGTCATGAGAGAGAGACCGGGCCCGCTCGTGGAGGTCATCACCCGCGCACCAGCGTACGCGGCGCCGATGATCATGTTGATCGCAGCGAGCTCATCCTCGGCTTGACGGACGACGCCCTGGAACGCCGGCAGGTAGCGCTGGAGGTACTCCATCACTTCGGTGGCCGGCGTGATCGGATAGCCGGCAAAGAACCGTCCACCCCCGACCACGAAACCGAGCGCGACCCCCTGGTTGCCGATCGTGAGGATCTGGTCGTGGGCCTCGCCCGACTCAACGTGCCATCGATCGGCGAGGCCGGGGACGGAGAGAGCGGCCTGCCGCCCGATCTCGAGGGCCTTGAGGTTCTTGGCCAGCGCCTCCTCCCCTCGACGAGTGAACCGTTCCTCGATGACCTGGCGGGTCATGACCGGATCGAACCCCAGCAGCACACTGAGGGCGCCGTACGCGGCGGTGTTCTTGTAGATCGGTTGGCCGACCTGACCTCCGACGAGAGTCGCGAACGGGAATCCGTAGGCCTGGGGGACGTCGGCAGCCGACCCCGTGGAATCGTACAGCACGATCCCCTCCGGGCCGAGCTCGGAGCGCCCGATCTCGATGGCCTGCTCGTCGAACGCCATCAGGATGTCGACATCGGGCTTGATCGAGAGGATGGGCTGGCAGGAGGCACGGATCGAGGCGTCCGCGTGGCCCCCGCGGATGCGCGAGAGGACGTTGCGCGAAGTGTAGACGTAGAGGCCGAGCTTGCGGAAGTATCGTCCCAGGAGGTCGGAAACGGTGAGGGTTCCGTCGCCCCCCTGACCTCCGATCATGACGCTGATATCGGCGAGCCGCTTCGGAGGGGTTCCGGGGGAGGGGATCGGTTCGGTGGAGATCGCTTCTGTGCGGCTCGCAGGGGTTGTCATTGTACGGAACCCGGCGGCGGACCGCCCCGGCTCTGAGAGAATCGAGGCCCCCCTCGTATTTAACGGATAACCCGGCTGAGGAGAAGTTCCGGCATTTTCCGGCCGCTGTCCGGCGTAAGATTCGCAACAAAGGTTATCTGAAAACTCCCGGTCGCAGAGCTCGTGACCGACGAGCGGTTGGTCGAGGATTACCACTCCTTCACGGAAGCCCGGCGGCGTTTCGCCGATCCGATCGTCTTCTGGGACGAGACCTTGCGCGACGGCGAGCAGACGCCCGGGGTGCACTTCAGCCCCGAAGAGAAGCTGCGAATCGCCGAGGTGTTGGCCGACATCGGCGTTCCCCTCATCGACGCCGGCATCCCGGTCGTCTCGGCCGAAGAGGCACGCGCGGTCCACCTCCTCGCCCATGCCGGGCTCAAATCGAAGGTGCTCGCCTCGGCGCGCACGGTCCCCGCCGACGTCGAAGCGGTCATCCAGAGCGGAGCGAGCCACATCGCGATCTTCGTCGCCGCGAGCCAGGTCCACCTTCGCTACAAGCTCAAGATGTCCCAGGAGGAGGTGCGTGAGGTCTCGATCGCGAGCGTTCGGCGCGCGAAGAGCGCCGGCCTCCATGTCGCATTCGTGACCGAGGATACGGTTCGCGCGCCGTTCGATTTCGTGGAACGTCTGTATCGGGACGTTCAAGAGGCCGGCGCGGACCGACTCGTGATTTCGGATACCGTTGGCATCATGACGCCGCTCACCTTCCGTTGGTACCTGGAAGAGTTCCAGCGTCGCGTCCACCCGAAGGACCTGTCGGTCCACTGCCACAACGACTTTGGCCTCGCGACGGCGAACACGCTCACCGCGCTCGAGGTCGGAGTCACCGCCCCGCACACGTGCGTCAACGGATTGGGAGAGCGGGCCGGGAACGCCGCCTTCGAAGAGGTCGCGCTCGGGCTCGAGCGCCTCTATGGCATACGCACCGGGCTGCGGACCGAACGGATGTACGAGCTGTCCCGACTGGTGGAGGAGCTCTCGGGGGTCGTCGTGCAGCCGAACAAGGCGATCGTGGGGTACAACTCCTTCTCGCACGAGGCCGGTATCCACACGCACGGGATCCTCGCGCACACGCTCACGTACGAACCGATGCAGCCGGAGGTCGTCGGGCGCCGCCGGCGGATGATCCTAGGCAAGCACAGCGGCAAGGCCGCGGTCGTCGAGAAGCTCAAAGAACGAGGTATCGTCGCCCCGGACCCGCAACTCACCGAGCTCCTTCAACGCCTCAAGGCTCAGGGCGAAGCGCGTTCGAAGGAAGAACTCCGAGCGTTCCTCGAGGAGTATCGCCAGCTCTTTGAACAACCGGGAGTCTCTGACGCCGAGTTCTGGAAGATGGTCGAGGCGATCGGGCTCACCGAGGTCCGCGCATGAACAGCGCCAACGGCGGGATGACCCTCGCCGAGAAGATCCTGGCACGCGCCTCGGGCCTCGATCGGGTCGTTCCCGGCCAGATCATCGAGGGGAACGTCGATCTCGCGATGATGCACGAACAGGGCGCGCAGACGGTCGCTCCGTTCCATCAGATGGGCGCCGAGACGGTCTGGGATCCCGACCGCGTCGTCATCGCGATCGACCACTGGGTGCCCGCGTCGACCGAGGGGGCCGCGGTGCTCCACCGGATCTTGCGCAAGTTCGCGACGGAGGTCCATCTTCCCCATTTTTACGATGTCGGGAACCACGGCATCTGTCACCAGATCCTCGCCGAGCACGGGTGGGTCGTGCCCGGGGACCTCGCGGTCGGTACCGACTCCCATACGAACATGCTGGGTGCGATGGGCGCGGTCGCGGCCGGTATCGGGCCTACCGAGATGGCGGCGGTTCTCGCGCTCGGCCGCCTTTGGCTGAAGATACCGCCGACGCTGCGCATACGCGTGAAGGGGCGCCTGGGGCACGGGGTCGTCGCGAAGGACCTCGTTCTGCGCGCGCTCGGAGAGGTGAAGACGACGGGGGCGACGTACAAGTCCGTCGAGTGGACCGGGCCGACGATCGAACGGCTCTCCATGCCGGAGCGCTTCACGATCTGCAACATGACCACCGAGATGGGAGCGAAGTGCGGACTCATCGCCCCCGACGAGACGACCTTCGAGTACCTGCGCACGACCGCCAAGCACCCGATGCATCCGGTCTATGCGGATGCCGACGCAACGTACGAGCGCACGATCGATATCGACGTGGACGGGATGCCGCCGATGGTCGCTTGCCCATACTCCCCCGACAACGTCCGCCCGCTCCCCGATGTCGTGAGTGAGCACATCCACGTCGATCAGGCGTTCTTGGGGTCCTGCACCAACGCCCGCATCGAGGACATCCGGGAAGGTGCGGCGATCCTCAAGGGCCACAGGGTCCACCCGGGCACTCGGTTCATCGTCTCGCCGGCGTCGACTTCGATCTACGAACAATGCCTCCAGGAAGGTCTCATCGAGCTGTACACGGAGGCCGGGGCGGTCTTTACGAACTCGAGCTGCTCGGCGTGCTTTGGGGGGAATATGGGCATCATTGCTCCGGACGAGGTGTGCGCGTCCTCCTCCAACCGGAACTTCCCCGGGCGGATGGGGCCGAAGGAGGGCCGGATCTACCTCATGAGCCCGGCCGCGACGGTCGCCGCGGCCATCCGGGGCGAGATCGCCGACCCGCGGGAGTTCGCCTAGGCGGGGATGAACACGATGAAGGACCTCATCGAAGGGCGGGTCTGGACGCTCGGACGCGACATGGACACCGACCAGATCATCTCGGGAAAGTATCTCACGATCATCGATCCGCAAGAACTGAAGAAGCACGTGCTCGAGATCGGCCTTCCCGAATTCGCCGTCGGCGCTCGACCCGGGGACATCCTCATCGCGGACGAGAACTTCGGCTCCGGCTCGAGCCGGGAGCATGCGCCGGCCGCGCTCAAGGCCGCGGGGATCGGAGCGATCGTCGCCGACTCGTTCGCCCGCATTTTCTATCGCAACTCGATCAATCTCGGCATCCCGACAATCGAGGCGCGGGGGGTCCGCGCGTTGTTCGAGATGGGCGATACCGCACGGATCGAGATGCGCGCGGGCCGGATCTCGAACCTGCGGACGAGCCGGTCGATCACCTTCCCTCCCATCCCTCCCCACCTCCTCGACC
>JABEUK010000129.1 GCA_013044425.1 Thermoplasmata archaeon
CGCGACCGCCGCGAGCAGCAGACCGAAGATCCGAGTCATCGCCATGACGCCCACCCGCCCGAGCCCCCGGAGGATCAACTGGCCGTATCGGAATATCCCGTACGTCGCGATCCCCACGATCACGATCGCGATGAACGTCGCCGAGATGCCGAGCGCGTCGCTCGACGCGCTCGACTCGTAGATCATCACGGTCGAGATCGCGCCGGGGCCCGCGAGGAGCGGGATCGCGATGGGGAAGACCGCGACCTCGTCCCGCGCTTGGGCCGCGTCCTCCCGGTCGGCGTGCGTGAGCTTGGTCGGTCCGATCTCCCCGCGGAGCATGTCGTACGCGATGATGAACAACAGGATCCCACCAGCGATCTCGAACGCCGGGAACCCAAAGCCGTAGGCCGCGAACAGGAACCGACCGACCAGGGTAAAGGCCACCAAGATCCCCACCATGATCAGGACCGCTCGGTGCAGGATCCGTTCGCGGTCCTCTGGGGAGAACTCGCTCGTCAGGCCAACGAAGAATGGGAGCGTCCCGACCGGGTCCACGACGACGAAGGTGCTCGCGACGACCGCTAGGAAGAAAGCCAGATCGCTCATCGTGGACACTTCCATCGCTCAGGGGGTCGGTGGCCGTCCCTTAAACGTTGCCCGGCGCGTTGTGCGGTGCCAGAGCATGGGGGCTAGCGGACCCCCACCAGGACTCGGTTATCGAGATCCTGCCAGAGAACGCCGACCTCGCGAAAGCCGGCCGCGACCAGCGCGCTCCAGTGCAGGTTCAGTCCCGAGGCGGGGTCGTTGCCGTGCGCGTGCGGGTATCGACGCTCGTGCTCGGCCCACTCCTCCCCGAGGGCGGGCTCTTTCGAGACCTCCCGCCACCACTCGGACCACGGCCGCGCATCGGGCGGGGCACGATCGCGAGCCCGACGGTGACGGATCTCCCCGGCGAGACGAACGATCCGGCTCTTGCTGCCCGGATCGGCGGGTAGAGCGTCCCCGTTGAGGAAGATCGCCCCCGGTCGAAGTCGTCGCGCGAGGCCCTTGTAGAACCGACGAAGCTCGGAAGGCTTCAGCCAGTGCAGTGCGGTCGTCGACACCGCCGCATCGAAGCGCCCGCGAGGCACCAATCGATCCCAATCCGGGGCCCGCAGGTCCGCATCGACCCACCTCAACCGACCGTGTACGGTTCCGAGCCCGTTCCGGCCGATCGCGAGCAGGACGGGATCGTGGTCGATCGCGACGATCCGTGCGCCGGGGCAGCGTCGGAGGACGCGTTCAGAGAGAGAGCCGGTGCCGCAACCGATGTCCAGAGCGTGGAATCGGGACGGAAAAGCGGCCGCTAGGATCTCGGTCATCGCCTCGAACCGCGCCTCACGCTCGGGGATGTGCAGCACCTGCATCTCGTCCCAGCTCCGCCGCAGGGCCCTCCAGTTCGGCGGCCGAGCCCGAGTTCGCGTTCGCTCCATGCCGTCGGATGGACCGACGAGGAGATACCCTTGACTCGCTGCGTCTTCCGCAAGCGAGACGCCGCGCCCGAGGCCTAAAGCCCCGGAAGTGCCACGACGGCGCCGAACGGGACCCGCAGCGGTTGGGGCATGACCCAGAGCACGGGGAACGGAGGGGTTCGCTCCGGGAAGGTGCCCTGCCCATCCGTGAGGTAGACCAACCCGGTCGGACGGATCGTGCCGGAGCGCGAGGCCCACTCGAACGCGGGGCGGAAATCCGTACCTCCGCGCCCGTGGAATTCGAGAGGGACGGGAACCCCGGGTCGGATCTCTCGAACGGATCGGACCGCGTCGTCCGCCTCGAGGACCACCAAGCGGCCGGATCCACCCACGAGGTCCGCGATCCCCTGGACCTCGGAGAGGAATGCGCGTGCACTCGCCGGATCGATGGAACCGGAAGTGTCGATCACGATCGCGAGGGTGCCGACGGACCGGGTCCGCGTGCCGGGGAGGATGACCCCCGCCGAAAGATAGCGTCGGTTCGGTGGGATCCACGAGTAGTCTTGTGCGTAGGCCCGCTGCAGGAAGCGGACCAGCTCGGATCGCCAATGGAGCCGGGGGCGGCCGATCGATGCGAGGACCTCCTCGGCCGCCTCCCGGCCCTCCCCCGTGTAGGCCATCGACTGCGCCGCCTGGACGATCCGGTCTCGCCAGCGCTCCTGCAAATCGCGACCCGAGCTCGCTTCCCCAGACGGTTCCTGCCAGCACTCGGCGACGTCCGCTACGGTCGCATCCTCCGGTGGGTTCTCCTCCGGCGGCGGCAGGAGGGCATAGATCTCCTCGGTCGAGCGATCCCGTGCTAGATCGACCGAGGCTTTGAGCGGCAGGATCTCGCGATAGTCGTACGCGCTCCGAAGGAACAATGGGACGAGCGAGAGATCGCTCGCACTCTGCCATCTACGCGCCTCGCGCCCTTCCCCCCGCCACGGGTGCCCGAGGGCCCAATGCAGCAGCACGTGCAGGAAGTGACCCTCCAGTCGCATCGGGGGCGCTGACCGAACGAAATCGGGGCGATAGTAGAGAACCCGGCCGTCGCACGCGATGCCGCGCACGGTCTTCGATTCCGTCCAGGGCATTCCGAGCGCGAGCACTCCGAGGAACGGGTTACGCATGAGGAAGTGGAAGCGCGCGCCCTCCAGGATCCGTGCGGCGTCGAGATCGAGCGTCGGCCCGACGACAGCGGCAGCCCCCGGCTGCGGCCGACGAGGGAGACGGGGTGCGCGGGGGCCGGACCGCCGCCGCGCTCGCGCCATCAACCCAGCGCCTCGACGTTTCGCGCCGCCCATGCGCGGAACGCCGGCTGCTGGGCGGTCAAGGGGTTGGCGCGGACCAGGTCTCGGACCAGCAACACTTCGAGTTCGCGGAGACCGTTCTGGCCGAGCGCTTGCGCGTATTCAATCAGGCGTGGCACCCGGCCCTTCTCGCGCGCGTAGCGCGCCACGAGCCCGGTGACCACCGCGTAGCCCGTCGCGGGGTCCGACGGGATCAGGTCGGTCCCGGCGACGATCGCTTCGAGGCTCGGCCGGGCGTTGAGCGATTTGCGGAAGAGATCGAACTCGGTCGCGGGGCCCGCTCCGACGCATCCCTCGATCGCCGCTCGCATCTCCCGGTCCCCGAGATCGAGCGCGAGGACACGGCTCACCATCTCCCAGGTGCGGGGGCACGGGTACGCCTTCGAGCTCCCCGGCGACAGCGAGAGGAGCGTGGGGCGAAACTCCAGGAATGCGATGACGGCCGGATCGATCCCGGCGCCGAACGCCCAGCCCTTCCAGCTCTCGAGGTCGGCGACGAGCTCGAGGTGCTCGAACCGGGAGAGTAGCGCCGACGGCATCGCGTGGGCGATCGACTGATCGCTCTCGCGGTTTCCGGCCGCGACCACGTACCATCCGGGGGGGAGCGAGTACTCGCCCACCTTGCGGTCGAGTACGAGCTGGTAGACGGACGCCTGGACGAGCGGTGGAGCCGCGTTGAGCTCGTCCAGGAATAAGATCCCCTTCCCGCCCGACGGCAGGAACTCCGGGGGCGCCCATCGGACCTTCCCCCGATACGGCACCGGGAGGCCGCGAAGATCGACCGGATCCATCAGGAGCATCCTCAGGTCAACGACCCGCAGCTTCCTCGCCTCCGCGATCTGGCGAACGATCGAGCTCTTGCCAACGCCCGGGGGGCCCCAGATGAAGATCGGGGGCCACTTCACCTCGAGATGCGCCTCGAGCACGCGGCGCAGCTCCGGAGCCGTGACGCGACCGCCGTACTCTCCCGCCGAGAGTCCGGCCTCGCCGAGTGCGGTGGCGAGCGAATCCGGGCCGCTCACGCACCCTCCGAGTCACCGGCGCGCACGTTGGGGAGCTCTTCGGTCAACGCCATCGCCACGAGTTCGGTAGAGAAAGCACTTCGCAAGCGGTCGCGCGCGCGCGTGCAGCGGGTCGCGAAGGCGCTCGCCTCCACCGCGAGCGCGGGCATCGCTGGGCCGACGTAGGCGCCCAGCGTGGCCGCGAGGCCGGCCGGGAGGTGCGCGCCGTCCGCGTCGAGCTGGAAGTAGAGCCGGCTCGGAGAACCATCCCAGGATAGATCCCCGAGGTGGGGAAAGCGCAGGAAGCGCAGCTCGACACCGTCCTCGTACCGGATCGTTCGCCCCCGCAGGGCCGATTCGATCGGTCCCTTTGGGAGATCGTGCAGGAGGGCCCGAAAGCGCTGGGCATCCTCCTCGCTCGGTACCTTGGCCGAGCTTCCGGGGATATCGATCCGCGTGGGAATGGATTCGATGAGGGAGTCGAGCATCTTGGCAAATCCTGCCACTCCCGCCTCTCCATGGCGGATGTCGTCGGACTCTTCGTCCGGCACGACCGGAGATTCCTCGACGAGGTCGGCGAGGAAGGGCTTGAGTTCCTCGAAGTGCGCGGCGATACGCTGGCAGCACCCGACCCACCGAGCGAGCCACACCGAGGGCGAGGCGATGGTCGTGGCCGGATCGAGCGTGGACGTGGGGACGTCGGCGATCGCGGTGACCGAAGCCCACGGTGCGTAGCGTCGGCCGACCTCGACCGCCTGTACGGCGAGGACCAGCTCTCGAAGCTCCGCGAAGAACCGCTCCGCGGTGTCGGTCTCGCCGGCCTTCTCTTCGTAGAAGCGGATCAGCGCCGGCTTCGTCCAGGCGGATTCACCACCCTCTCCGGAGAGATGCGCGAGCCAACGGATCAGCCCGGGACCGACCTCGAGCGAACGGATCGCACGATCGGCTTCGATCCAGGCTCCGACCCCCTCACCGGCCGGAGGCGGATGGGGCGTCGTCTCCTTCGAGGGGGACTTGGGCACGCCGACCTCCTCAGGCGCCGGGAGCGGGCGCAGCTCCGGAGGAACCCTCGCGCAGGAACTTGATCCCCACCACGATCACCCATAGGAGCGCGGGGGCAACGATCAGCCGCTCCCACCCGCCGTGACCGAGGAGCCAGGAGAGGTTGAAGCCGAACATGACGAGCGCGATCGCGGTCACGAAGAATCCCGCAATGGACGGTATCGTCCATGCATGCCAGCGGGGGTCGGCCCGGCCGGCAAGGCCCACGAAGAGTAGGGTGAACCCGGCCGCGATGAACGCGAGCGAGGCGGCGGAAATGTGGATCGGATAGTTGAGGTGCTCGTTGAAGATCCCGACACCGATCGCCCCCATGCCGACGAGGGCGTAGGCGATGACCCCAAGACGGCCGAACGTTCCGGGCGGCACCCCCCGGCGCATCGCCATGAGGCCGACCAGGACGAGCACGCCGAGGGCTATCGCCGAGAGATTGAGCATCCAATAGTACGGGAACGCTACGAGCGACGGGTCCCCGAGGTTGCTGATCGTGTTGTTCTGGAAGCTGTAGCTCTGGCCCTGTGCGATCAGGATGAGGGCCTCCACGGTGGTCACGACGACGAACTGAATGGGGCCGACGATCATCGCGATCGCGCCACTGCGCTGGCCGTGGTCGACGCGGCTCGTCCTCATGATTCTGGACGTTCCGAGCCGAGTACCATCATAAGCTTCCCGGCGAGGAAGTCGTCGCAGGAGCCGGGGTCCTTCGTGGACGGACCGGTCGCTCCCGGTGGGTAAGTCCGCCACTGCGCCAGGTCACGAAGATGATCGCGTAGAATGCGTACCCGGCGTACGTCGGATTGTACTGGGCGATGCTCGCAGCCACCGAGAAGATGCCGGCGATCAGGAAGGCGGTCTGGGCGGTTCTCTCGAGGGAGAGCCGATCGGCCGTCGGGTGGGCTAGCTCGGGTTTGCCGCTGACGTGCAGCGCGATCAGGCCCATCGTCATTCCTGCCGCGCACTGGACCGCGGAGTATAGCGCGACCGTGACCCCCGTGGACCCGTAGAGGCCGTCGAGGCCGGTCACGAACGGCGTCACCGCGATGAACATGAGGAAAGCGACGTTCGTCCAGTTGAGGAGGGCGTCCACCCCCCGGATGTACCGGAAGACCCGGCGGTGGATCGTCCACCATACGGCGATGACGAGGAATGCGACGACGTAGCTGATGAACAGGCTCGTCTCCGAACCGAGGTATCGAGAGATGGCCACGCCGGTCGGCAGGCCGACGTAGGGTGCGGAGTTCAGGGCCACTGCCGAGGGGATCGACAGGTTGATGACGAGCAGGGTCATCGCGAAGGCGAACACGCCATCGCTCAGGGCAAGTAGGCGGCCGGTATCCTCGGTGATCGCGACCGAGTTCGCGGTGCGGAGAAGGCCCGGTACGAGCTCGTCCTTCTCCCGCTCCACGAGGTCCTGGGAGCGTCTGCCGGTACTTCAATCGCATGGCCGGGAGCCCGCGCGCCAGGGCGCCGAACTCCCCCGGCAGAGCCATTAAATCGCCCATCGGGCTCCGCTCGGGAATGGCAGCCATGCGCACGGCCCGGGCGGTTTGGGAAGGAGATCTCGCGAAGGGGCACGGTCACGTCACCGGAACGAGCGGAGGGCTTCCCGAGGTCGCGGTGAGCTGGGCCTCGCGTACCGAGGCCTCGGGGGGCAGGACGAGCCCGGAAGAGCTCCTCGCGGCGGCGCATGCGGCCTGCTTTTCGATGGCGCTCTCCGCGGGTCTCGGGCGGATGCAGAAGCCTCCTCAGCAGCTCACGGTGAGCGTCACCGTCACGTTCGACAAGGTCGGGGAATCTTGGAAAGTGACGACGAGCGAGGTCACGGTCGTCGGCACCGTTCCGGGGATTTCCGCGGAAGAGTTCGAGAAGGCCGCCCAAGGGGCCGGACAGAACTGCCCGATCTCCGGCGCGTTGAAGGGCAACGTGGCCATCACGGTCCACGCGAAGCTCGCTTAGGCTTCCGTCACGCCGGCTCGAGGTCGGCGAAGACGAAGCCGTCCCGCTCGACGACCGCTCCGGGCCGCACGGCGACGGGACCCCGGAACATCGGGCCGGCGGAGACGAACGTGTGGAACTCTCCGTTTTCTCCGCACGGATCGACCCCGGCCGGCAGCTCGCGCAGGAGGGCCTCGTCGAACGAACGCCCCGCGAACGTCCCGGAAAGCTTCCGGGGATCGACGGAGACGATCGTGGCGCGCATCCCGCTCGTGATCATCTCGTGAGCGAGATCGCGGGTGGCACGTCCCCACAGGGGGAAGACCGGTCGTATCCCAGTCCCCCGGAGCTTGTCCTCTCGATAGCTGCGGATATCCTCGAGGAAGAGATCCCCGAAGACGATGCGGCTCACTCCTTCCCTCCTCAGTCGCGCGATCATCTGCCCCATCCGTTCCTCGTAAATCGCGTTGGGGCACGGGAACGGGATCGATACCGGATAGAGCGGGAGCCCGGCCGCCTCCGCTTGGCGTTCCAATAGTACCTGGCGGACCCCATGCATCGACACCCGGCCGAACGTCTCCGTGATCGTCGTGAGCAGCCCCACGATCTCGAGCTCGCCCGCACGACGGACCCGGTGGAGCGAGTACGCGGAGTCCTTCCCGCTGCTCCAGGAGATCACGGCCCGCGGGCGATCCTCCGATCCTCGCTCTCCACCGGCCGGGTCTTGCGCACGCATCGTCGTGCCTCCGGCCTTCAGAAGTCCCCGAGGCGGCGCTGAGCGTCACGGCGGCTCGCCGCGGCGGCGCTCGCGGAGGCGGGTCGGGCCGGTGCGACCGCCGCTCGGGGCACTTCCTCGTCCGGCTCCAGGAGCTCCTCGACGGCGCGGCTCTCGGGCTCTACGTGCCGTAGGTAGGCGATCTCCTCCGGGGCCAGCTCGAGGTCCCGGACCAGGGAGCGTTGGGTGTTGCGGAGAGGGACGCCGGTGGGCCCGCTCGGCGCCGGCCGCAAGAAATCCTCCAGGAACGGAAGTCCGACCTCGCGCACCTTCTCCCGCGAAAGATGGACCGCTCCACCGTACTTGCCCACGATCGATTCCCGCAAGGCCCGAGCGCCCCTCGAGCGGCCCATCTCCCCGAGGAACTCGGGAAAGTGCGCCGGCCCGGTCGAGGTGCCGGGGCGATCGCGTACCCGAACTCCGACTCCGCCGGTCATCAGTTCGGAGGCGTAGCTCCACAGCCCGTAGAGTCTCCCGCGACGCGCGCGGTTCAGATAGAGATCGGCGCGGGCGAGGGGGATGTAGCCCGCGGCGCGATGGGCCGCGTCGACCGAGAACCGAGGTAGATTCTCCTCGATCCATGGAAAGAGATCTTCCGGTGTGGCATCCACGCGGTCCCGTACCTCGGTGCTCCGGTAGAACCGCGCTTGGGTCAGCGCCTCCTCGGTTACGAAGGCAAGATCGGAGCCGAGATCGCGGTTTCCGAGCACGCTCATCTGCGCGAGCCCCGGAGGGAGGGGCGAGATCGCATCGACATCGTTCAGCGCGGCGCGCAGATCGCCGTGTGCTCGGTGGACGATGCTTTCGAGCGCCCGACCTTCGATCGCGAAGCCCTCCCGGCGGGCGATGCGCGCGATGCAGGCACGCACGTCGGCATCCGAGATCGGGTAGAAGCGGATGCGCGCGATCCCCGTTCGCAGGGCGGCGGAGTGCCGCGTCAGCTCCCGTTCGTCGTTGACGATGAGGAGGAGGGGTTGTCGGGTCGTTCGCACGAGCTCGACGATCGCCCCGATCCCGCCCCGATCGGAAAGATCGACCTTGCGCGCGCTCCCTCGCCAGTCCGCTAGATCGCGTTGGGCCGGGGCCAGCGCCGTCCAGCGGTGATTGCCAGGGACGCGGGGAACCGCCGCCCACCCCTCGAATGCGGGCGGGGCTCCCGCCTTTCCCAGCCCCCAGGTGACGTTCAAGGCGTCGACGGTCCCGTACCGCCCCCGGAGGTACTCCCGCCAGCCGATCGGAGCGGGCGCCTTGCGGGCCTGCTCTCCGAGCCGGCCGGTGAGACAATCCGCCTCGTCGAGCACGATCAAGGTTCGCTGGTGCACCGGGTCGAACGGTCCCTCCGAGAGCGTCCGGAGCCCGGCGGTCCGTCCCGCCACCTTCTGGATGGCGTCGGCGTTGCGGGCATCGGAGGCGTTCATCTCCACGACCCCCCACCGTAGATCCGCGGCGAGCGCGAGCGCCGCCGAGGTCTTTCCAACTCCAGGAGGCCCGGACAAGATGGCGGCCCGGTGCGTGGGAGGCGGCCCGGACCGGGTCCACCCCTCGGCCCAGCTCCGCAGCTCGGCGCGCGCCCGGGGATTGCCGGCGAGATCGTCGAGCCGGATCGGTCGCATCCGCTCCGACAGAGGCAGACGCGGCGGCGCGGACGGGCCGGGTTCGACCATCGGATGGGTAGTTCGCGCGGCGCTTAATAGGGCCGGGCGGACTTCGAGCGCTGGACGGTTCCTCATGGAGCTTCGCCGAATTCTCGGCAGCGATCAGGAGACCTCCGTCATCGGCCTCTCTCTCGACTCGCTCTGGACCGCTATCCATCCCGCCGAACACGTGGCACGCCGGCTCCTGTCCATCGCCCAGGAAGCGGGCGCTCGACTCATCGACACGGCGGATTCGGTCCATCCGAAGCGCACGGAGGCGATGCTCGGCCGCATCGATCGGTTCGAACCGGGCACCCTGTGGATGCTCGAGCGATCTCCTTCGGCACTGGGAATCGATCCCGCATCGCGACACCTGGACCGGGGCGACGCCGGGATCGAGGCACGTCTCCGACGATCCTTGGCGGAGCTACCCGTACGGCCGGACCTGGCCCGCTGGGTCCAATGGCGTGGGAGCGCCTCGCATCCGAACTGGAACGATGAAGCGACCGCGTGCCTCCGGGAGCTCCAGAGGGCCGGCGAGATTGCAGGGTGGAGCCTGCGTCCGACCGCAGTGCCGGACC
>JABEUK010000130.1 GCA_013044425.1 Thermoplasmata archaeon
CATCGGGTCCGAATCGACGGGGACCGCATCTCGGCCGATCGGCCGTAGAGCGCGGGCGCTCAGACCGTGAAGGACTTCCCGTTCTCGGGAAGCAGGACTTCGAACTCGGCCGCGAGGGCGTCGCGGAGCGGCTCGCGTTGATCGCCATGCATGAGTACGACCTTGCGCGCGTGGGTCCGACGAGCGAGCTCCACCAGTTCCGAGTGGCCGGCGTGGGCCGAGAAGTCGTACTTCTGGATCTCGCAGGCGGGCCGGATGGTCGTCTCATCGATCGTGAGCGTCCCCTCGTCCATGAGCTGGCGCCCGTTCGATCCCTCGACCTGAAAGCCGGTGAGCAGGATCGAGGAGTTCGCGTCTCGATACAGCTCCCCGACGTAGAACAGCACCGGACCTCCATCCATCATGCCGCCGGTGGTAACGATCACATCGGCCTCCCGGACGGCGTGCCGTCGTTCGCCTTGGTGCTCGATGACGTGAACGGAGTCCATGGCCCGGCGGAACCGCTTCGGGTCGGAGAGGTACTCCGGCGCGGCGGCGTAGATCGAGTTCACGGCGCGGGCCATCCCGTCGAGGTACACCTCGAACCCCGTCCCGGCGAGCGTCATCAGGACCTCCTGCGCTCGCCCGACGGCGAACGCCGGCACGATGACCTTGCCGCCCCGTTCGACCGTTTCGCGGACCTTGTCGCGGAACTCGTGCTCGGTCTGCGTACGGTCCGGGTGCTCCTTTCCGGAGTAGGTCGACTCGAGCACGAGGATGTCGCACTCGAGCGGCTCGGCCCCCTTCACCAGATGCGTAGGGATGGTCTGCACGTCGCCGGAGAACAGGACATCCTTCTCTCCTCGGTAGCGGAACATCGTGGCGCCGGGGATATGCCCGGCCGGGGTGAGCTCGACCTCGATCCCGTGATGGCGGAACGTCTCGTGACGGCCTAGGGCCGTCGCATGCGCATGGAGCGAGCCGATGTCCTGGGACTGGTACGGAGGCAGGTAACCCTCGAGACGCGCGATCTTGAGCGCGTCGCGCGCGAGGAGGTTGGAGACCGCGAGCGTGACGGGGGTCGCGATCACCCGGGCCTTGGGCAGCCGTGAGAGGATCGGCGTCATCCCCGAGTGGTCGAGGTGGGCGTGCGTGAGAAAGGCAACGTCCACGTTGTTCGGCACGCGCAGCGGGTACGAGGGTGGGTCGGTCGGCGTCATCCCGTAGTCGAAGAGCAGCGTGCGGCCGGCGTCGCGGACGACGAGGCCGAGCGAGCCGACTTCCGACGCGCCCCCCAGGAACTGAAACTCCATTGGCGGCGCGAGCCGGGTCCGTGATTTAACATAACGTGCGCTCACGAGGCGAGCGATCGGACGAGGAACCTGCGGTCCTTTCCGCGCGAAGGGCCCCACCCTCCCCGCGTCCCGGGCCGGCGCGCAACCGTCAATATGAGATCCCAGGTACGCGGTCGATTCCCAACCCATGATGCACTCCTACCGCGCGAGCATCCGTTGGACGGGAAACCACGGGACCGGCACGAGCGCGTACCGGGCGTACGGCCGCGAGCATCTCATCGCCTTCGAGGGAAAGCCGGAGCTCCCCGGATCCTCGGACCCGAACTTTCGAGGGGACGGCCGCCGGTACAACCCCGAGGAGCTCCTGATCGCCTCGCTGTCGGCGTGCCACATGCTCTGGTATCTCCATCTGTGCGCGAGCTCGGATATCGTGGTGGAGACCTATTCGGACGAGGCGAACGGCACGATGGAAACGACCCCCGATGGATCGGGTCGGTTCACGCTCGCGACCCTTCACCCGGCCGTCACGATCCGCAGCGGATCGCCCGATCGAGCGAGGGAGCTCCACACGCGGGCCCACGAGATGTGCTTTGTCGCGAACTCGGTGAACTTCCCGGTCCGGTGCGAGCCCACGGTTCGTCTCCTTTCCCGAGGGGGCCGGGAAGGGCCGCGCGCAGGCGGCCCGGACCCCGCGGGGCCAAAGGGGTCTTGAGCCCCCCTCCCGTCCCTTCTCCGTGCTCGGACTGACCTCGCCCGACCTCGAGATCCTCTTTCGCATCACCGCGGCGGCTCACGCGGCGGTCATCCAGGCCTCGAGCTCGCCCCACCGGGCCGACGTGGTCGCGATGGGGGCGGACGGATCCCCCACCGAGGAGCTCGACCGCGTGGCCGAAGCCGAGATCCTCTCGGTGCTCGATCGCGAGGGTGTGGCCTGGGACTTCCTGAGCGAGGAGATCGGCTATGTGCGACGGGGCGGGGACCGCACGCTCGTGGTCGATCCGATCGACGGGACCACGAACGCCCTGCGCGGCCTGCCGTTCGCCGCGATCTCCCTCGCCCTCGGCCGCGATCACCTCGACGGCATCGAGACCGGGGTCGTCTACGATTTCTACCGCGGGACCACGTACTGGGCGACCCGCGGAGGCGGCGCGTTCTGCGACGGCCGGCAGATCCACGTGCGCTCCTGGAACGCGAAGACCGAGCTCCTGTTCGCGAACCTCGGCCGCTACGCCAGCGATCGAACGGTCGAAATGTCCCGACAGGCGCGCCGGATCCGCTCGCTCGGCTGCGCGTCGCTCGAGATCGCCAAGGTCGCCCAGGGCACCGCCGATGGCTACATCTTCGAGAACGTCCCAGCGAGCCGCAACCTCCGGGCCACGGACATCGCCGCCGGCTATCGCATCCTGGTCGAGGCCGGAGGAGGCATCTGCGACTTCGAGGGTCGGCCGATCGGCGCCTTCCCGCTCACCGTCCAGGAACGGACGAGCGTCCTCGCCTGGGGCGATGTCGAGTTTCGCAAGGCGCGCGCGCCTCGGGGTCCTCCATGAAGATCGCGATCACGGCGAACGCGGAGAAGCCGAACGCCGTCGATCTCGTTCGTCGAGCGATCGATCTGATCGGGGATCGGGCGGAGGTCGTCCTCGCGGAGGGCGCCTCGCTCCCCATCGAAACTCCGCTGCCCCGGACCCCGCTCGCGGAGCTGACGGCCGACGCGATCGTCGCCATCGGCGGCGACGGCACGTATCTATCGCCCCTCCAGCGGACCAACGTCCCGCGCCTCGCCGTGAACGCCGGGACGGTCGGCGTCCTGGCCGAGGTCAACGGGCGGAACCCGACCGAGTTCGAGACCGCGATCGGAAGGCTCGTGCGAGGGTACTACTTCGTCGAGGAACGGATGAAGCTGGCCGTCCAAGCCGCCGGGGTCGCGATGCCGGATGCGACGAACGAGGTGGTCATCCATTCCGGCCGCCCGGCGAAGATGGGGCGCTTCGACATCATCCTCGACGGCCGCCACATCGGCCGGCTCCAGGCCGATGGCGTCATCATCGCGACCCCCACGGGCTCCACCGGGTACTCCCTCAGCGCGCTCGGCCCGATCGTCGAGACCGGGGTCGAGGGGATCGTCATCGTCGCGATCGCCCCGTTCCGCGCGGTCGCCCGCGCCCTCGTGGTCGAACCTCTTCACACCATCACGATCCGACCCCAGAGCGGCAAGATCCATTCCCTCGCGGTCCTGGACGGCCAGGTCGAGTCCCGGGTCGCGCCGGGGGGCTCGGTCCTCGCGTACCGATCGCCCCGCCGCGCTCGGTTCATCCGCTTCGGAGCGGCCAACCTCTCCCGCCTTCGGGGCAAGGGGATCCTGCCGTGGGCCGAGGCCCCGGAGGAGAAGGAGGGACCGGACGATGCCGATGTTCCGCCCCCAGCGTAAGCCCGTGGCGGGAGCCACCGCCCGACTTGGCGATACGCCCACCGTGATCACCCGCAATGCGCTCGACAGCGCGCTCGCGGCCGCCGGTTCGTGCTACCCCAACGAGTTCGGGGGAATGCTGCGCGCCGATCCTCCCGGGGTGATCTCCGAGCTCTTGCTGGTCCCGGGAACGACGGCGGGTCGCCGGCACGCGAACTTCCAGTTCTGGATGCTACCGGTCGATCTCGCGATCGTCGGGACCGTCCACTCGCACCCCTCCGGGGCGCTCCACCCGTCGGATGCCGACCTCAACCTGTTTCGGACCTGGGGGCGCCGGCATATCATCCTCGGCTTCCCGTACGATGGCGGGTGCTGGAGAGCGTACGACAGCAACGGCCGGGAGACCCAGCTGACGGTCCAGGGCCACGACACGATCGGGATGCGGCCGCGCCCCATCAAGCCGGTCCACCGGCCCGTAGAGCAGGTCGACCCCGATCGATGGGTGCCGCCCTAACGGGGCCCTATTCGCGCACCGGGATCGTGGGGATCGGCAGTCGGTCCGGGTAGCGGTTCGGATCTTCGATCGAACGGCCCGGCCGGTTCGCCGGGCTGTACAGGCCGTGCATCTTCGCGATGAGCTCGAGGAACCCGATGAACCCGCGGAACGCGGTCCGATACGCCGTAGTGTGCGCCCCTTCCCAATCGAAGAACTCGGTGAGGAGGCCCTTCGATTGGCGGATGCCATGGGTGAGCGCGCGCTTGAGCAGCTCCTCCTGGACGTCGGAGAGCATGTCGCGCTGGAACCAGTCCCGGGACTTCAGGTGCCCCAGGGGCACGAAGAACATCGGCACCAGGAGCGCCTTGAAATCCCAGAGGTCGTCGATCAGGTCGATCGTCTTCAGGACGTCGTCCTCGGTCTCCTGAGGGAGCCCGACGATGAACGTGCACGCCGGATAGACGTGGTTGTCGTTCAGGAGGCCCGCCGCCTGGACCACGAGCTCGGGCCACTGGGAGGCCTTGAACGGAGCGACCTTGCCGGGCATGGCGGCGGTGATCATGTGCGGAGAGCCGGTCTCGACCCCGATCTCGACGCCCCACCACTTCTGCTTGTCGTCGATGAGCACTTCCGCGCACTTCGGCAGGAGCTTGGGCTTGGTCATGAGCGAGGCGATGGCGACATGGCTCCACCCCACCTGTTCGTAGTAGCGCTTCGCGAGCTGGAGCAGTGGGATCAGCTTCTCTTCGCGGGGCATCACGTTCGGGCTGCCGTAGAAGAAGACGTCGTCCGAGTGCAGGATCCCCTTGCGGTTGTTGACCGCAGCGTTGACCCGGAGCTCCTCCTCGATCTTGTCGAGCCCGTACCACCGAGTGGGTCGCGTGGTCACCGAGCAGAACGAGCACCCGCGGCAGCAGCCGCGGCCGATCTCGACGAGACCGTTGACGCTGGCGTACTTGATCGTGGAGATCTGCTCGACCTTCGGCGCCTCCTTCGGGGTCATGATGACGTGGGGAGGCAGGTATTCATCGGCGAGCGCCTTTCGGACGATCTCCTTGACGAAGATGTCCCCCTCGCCCTCGACGACCGAGTCGATGCCGCCGAACGAGTCGACGAACTCTTGGATCCAGGGGAGCTTCATCCGCGTGGGCGGGGCGATCTGCCAGGCGCACGGGCCGCCGGCGATGATCTTCATGCCTCGCTTGCGGGCCTCGACGACCGCGGGCTGGGTCATCATCCGTTTGAAGTTGACGCAGTTGAGCGGGTCGCGATGCATGACCCCCCCAAAGGTCGACGCCGGGGGGTTCAGCCCGAAGTAGTCGTGCCCCGAGATGAGGAGCACCTTTGCCGAGCCGGGCATGTAGCGGTGGAGATGGGAAGGGTGGACGATACGGGCGTCGAACCCGCCGTCGATGAGCGCGGCCTCGATCTTGCGCATTCCGTACGGCGCGGCCACCGGGAAGCCGTTCTCGTCGACCGGCATGTCCGGATAGAACAGGCGCTTGTACGCGCGCTCCGGAAGGACGTAGGCCGGAGTGGTGGTCCCGAAGCCCAGGAACTCCTTCCCATTGTGATTGCTCATCATCGTCCAGTCGCAGGTGATGACCACTTCGGGCATTCGTACTACTCCTAACTCGCCGAGCCGAAGGATACCACGAAAGCGGAGGCTCTTATTGGTTGCGTCGAGCCGGCCGCGACAATTCGGGCACCCGGGGCCCCGCCAAGCTCCGATTCTTCACTCGAACGTGTTGTCCTCGTCATCGCGCGGGAGGACCCCGTCGAGCGATTCCGCCCCCTCATCCGGCGGCTCGTCCGTCTCCCCGCCCGTCTCCCGGAAGGCGGGATCCCCCTGGATCAGGTGGATCCGAACGCAGTCGCGATGGGCGGGGCGCCCGTTCCAGGAGCTGGTCTCGGCGGGCACGCCCAACGGCTCCCGACACAGCGAGCATATCTCCGGCGGCGCGACGATCCATTCGGTGCGACGAGGCATCGACATCGGGCGTATCCCCTACGTCGCGCCGGTGGATGTATCTTTCCGCGCGAGGCTCGGTGGCCCGCGCGTCCACGCTCGGTCGCGAGGCGTACGCGGGGGGCGCGGGCGACGGGCCGAGGAAAGCCCCATAAGAGCCCGACCGTCTCCCTCCCTGTGGAGTCCCTCGCCGAGATCCGTAAGCGTCGACGGGCCCTCGGCATGCCCCTGGGGGAGCTCGCGAGAGCGGTGGGACGCAGCGACGCGACGATCTCCCGCATCGAGCGGGGTCAGATTCGGCCCTCGTACGAGCTCGTCCAGCGGATCGTCACGTATCTAGAAGCCCAGGAAGGGATCGCAACCCCCCGCCTCACCGCGCGGGACGTCATGACCCGAAACCTGGTCGTGATCGACGCGTCCGCCCCGCTGCACGCCGCCGCGCAGCTGATGGAGCAGCGTGCGATCTCCCAGATCCCGGTAGTGGAAGGGGGGAAGGTGACCGGTTCGCTGTCGGAGGCGGCTCTCCTGCGTGCGCTGGGAGAGGGAGGAGGCTCGCGCTCCCGCGTGCGCGTCCGGGACGTCCAGGAGAGCGCCTATCCTCAGGTGGACACCGACTTCCCGGCCGACATCCTCGCCAGCCTCCTGACCCAGATCCCGGCCGTGCTTGTCGCGCACCGAGGCGCGCTTCAGGGGATCGTGACGAAGACCGATCTGATCCGGGGACTGCGCGGCACCTCGATGCGGCGTACCTCAGCGTCCTAGGCGATTGGGCGGACGGCTCGAGCAGCGACTTCGGAGGCCAGTTCCGCGGCGCGAACCCCGATCCGATCGACGAGCTCCCCCGGGCGGCGCTCGGAGGGCAGTCGGGTCCGTTGCTCGGTCGAGGCCGCGAACACGAGATCGCCGTCGACCGAGGTGTGGAACGGGACGATGACGCGCGCGAGCCCCGCGGAGACGTTCGCCGCGATCCGCTGGAGTCCGGAACGGCCGATCGCGAGATCGGTCACGGCGATGGCGAGGGTGGTGTGCGAGTCGGTCCCCTCCGCCACCGTTCCGGACCGGGGTGGGGAGATGCGACCGCCATGGGCGCGAGCTCCGGCGATCCAGACGCCCGTGCGGGGATCGCGCACCGCCCCCACCGCGTTGACCACCACGAGGAGCCCAAGGGTGCCACCGCGAGGGATCCGTGCGGCGGCGCTCGCGAGGCCGCCGCGCATCGCCCGAGCCCGTCCTAGGTACTTGCCCACGGTCGCGCCGGCGCCCGCCCCGACGTGGCCCGAGGCCGTCGTCGATCGGCCGGCGACCCTCGCCGCCTCGTACCCCAGCGGAAGGTAATCCGGGATCGCCGCGTTCTCCCTCGGCAGGTCGAAGAGGGCGGCACCGGCGATCGGGACGACTCGGCTTCGGCTCGCGAAGGCCGGCTGGCCCTCACCCTCCTCCAGGATGCGGGTCCGGACCCCGCGGGCCGCGTCAAGCCCGTAGAGGCTTCCGCCCGACAGGAAGATCGCCCACCTTCGTCCGAAGGTGGCGTCGAGCGCGAGCGAGGCGATGTCGTACGTCGCCGAAGCTCCGCCCCGCACGTCGACGACCACGGGACGGGCGCGGTCGAAGCGGACCACCGTCACGCCGCTCGCGCCGTCGGGTGTCGTCGCGTGGCCGAGGCGAACGCCCGGTACGCGTGCAAACGTGAGCGGGGCCGGCATCCGATCTCCATCGGGGCTAGGACTCGAAGGTATAGGAGGGCAGTCGGCCCTCGGGTCCCGCCGTCCACGAACCCGTCCGGTGGATTTTATCAGGGGGAGCGGTTCGGCTCCTGTCGATGCCTCCCTCCGCGAAGCCGGTCTCCCCGCGAGGGGAGCCTCCGAAGGAGTTCGAGATCCGGCGGGAGATCCCCCTCGGGCGACACCCGATCCTTGGGGTCTTTCCGACCCTCGATCGATTGCCGACCGCCCGTCGTCTCGAGCCCGACGGGGACAAGCGCGCGGAGCTGTTCCGGTCCACCGAGATCGAGCTCGTCGCCGACGACACGTGGATGTACGTCGCTCCGAAGAAGAAGTTCCCCGGGGCTCCCCGCGGCTGGAAGCCGGTGGTCTCGCCGGCGTCCGACTGCATCGTCGTCGGCGCGGCCCACCTCCGGAAGAGCTCGTCGACCATGCTCTTCATGGACATCTACCACGAGCTCTGCCACATCCGCCAGCGTCGGGACGGGGCCGACCTGTACGATCGTTCCGTGGGGTACACCCGGCGATGGACGGAGGTCGAAGCGTACCGGTTCGTGGTGGAAGAGGCCCGTCGGTTCGACGTCTCGGACGAGTACCTGCGCGACTACCTCAAGGTCGAGTGGATCTCCGAGGAGGAGCACCGCTCCCTTCTGCACGAGCTCGGCGTTCCCGTGCCGTAGAGCGGCCGGGCCGCGGGCCTGCTGCCCTCGGCTTCCTGAGTAACGGACGCTTTATGCCTCCGGCCCAAAATCGAACCGTTCGTCCGAAGGGCAGTGGGCGGCGGTCGTGGTCGACATCACCATCCACCAACCGATCCGACCCTCGACGAGCGACCTCTGGTTCCTCGCCTACCTTCCGCTCGCCATCTCCGACGGGATCGCGACCCCGCTGATCCCGCTGCTCGCGCTGCAGCACTTTGGAGCCTCGGCGTTCGCCGTCACGATCATTATCGGCGCGAGCAGCATGAGCCAGGTCCCGTTCACGATCCTCTGGGGGAACCTCTCCGATCGCGTCGCGCACCGGAAGTACTTCCTGGTCGGATCGTTCCTTGCCACCGGCCTCAGCATCATCGCGATCGCGTTCGCCCCGGACCTCTCCAGCTACTTCTGGCTCAACGTCGTCGAAGGGCTCGCCTGCGCCGCGAGCGCGCCGATCGGCACGATGCTCCTGTTGGAGACCCGCCACAAGCGATGGTGGCCGGGGGACATCGGACTCTTCGGGCTCATCTCGGGGATCGGCACGACGGTGGGGCTCGCCATCGGGATCGTCTGGCTGTTCGTCATCGGGGTCAACGCCTCCGCCGTACAGGTGATGACGGGGCTCCTCGTCCTCTCCGGGATCCTCGCGGTCGTCGGCGCGATCATCGCGTGGGCCTGGATCGAAGAGCCGACGAGTCGCATCGAGCGACGCGCCGTCGCCGAGCTCGTCAATCTGCATCGCGGGGTCATCGAGCGCTACCGCCACTTTCGCTCGCGCGTGCTCAACATCGTCGACATTGCGCGGGGCCCCGTCGAGCGGTTGAAAGGGCGCGAGATCCTCTTCCTCGCGGCCCTCGGCGTCATGAGCGTCGGCTTCGACATGTTCTACGGACCGTTCCCGGTCTTCCTCTGGCAGAACGCTCAACTGTCCGACTCGGCGATCTTCGTCGTCTACCTCGGGTCCAGCGCGGCGGCGACCGCGCTGTTCTTTCACTCGGGCCGGGCGGTCGAAGCCCGCTCGCCGAAGTCGGTGTTCTTGGGCTCGCTCTTCGGCCGGGTCCTCTTGATGCTCCTGTTCCTCTGGGGACCGATCTACATCGTCCTCGGACACGGTACTCCCGCGCTCACGGGTTGGTTCACGCTGTTGAACGCCCTCCTCGGAGTCACGTGGGCGTTCATCAGCACCGCGAGCACGCTGTTCCTGATGCGGCTGGTCGGTCGATCGGCGCGCGGCCGCGCGCTCGGCCTGTACAACGCGGTCGCCGGGCTCGGCGGTTTGTTCGGCACGGTGGCCGGAGGCTACCTCTTCTCGACCTACGGGGTCGGTCTCACCTACTCCCTCGCGGCCGGGATCGTCCTGTTCGGCATGGCCATGCTGGCCCCGATCCCGTACCATTCCTTCCGCGTGCCCTACCGGGCCGCCTCCCATCGAAGCTGGGGTCGCGACGCGCGCGGAACTACCGCTCCGTCCCGCGGAGGTCACGCCCCCGGCGCGCCCCGATTCTCGGACGCGCGGTGGCCGGAGGGAGAGCGGCCCGTGCCCGCAGGCGCCCCACGCGGCCCATCCGCCTCGCCCGCGCACCCTAAAGACCCACCCCCTTGTGGCGCGGGTCGTGAGCGCGGACCCCCAGCCTCCCGAGAATGAGCGAGCGGTGGGCCTCGCGTTCTACGCGACCCGCGCTCCCGGCGTTCCGGGGACGCTCAAAGCCCACGCCGAAGCGTTCCGCGTACGGGAGATATCCGCCTATCCGGTTCCGGAGCCGGATGGACGCTTCGTCGTGGTCCGGATCGAGAGCCGGAACTGGGAGCAGCACGAGCTCGCGAGCGCGCTCGCGCGTAGGCTCGGCCTCGCCCCGAATTCGGTCCGGTGGGCCGGGACCAAGGATCGACGCGCCGTTACCGAACGACTGTTCTCCTACGTGGGCCCGCTCCCCGCGACCGATCTCCATCTGCCCGATGCGACGATCCTCGAGGCGTACCGCGCTCGCGACGGACTGTCCCTGGGGCACCATTATGGGAACTCGTTCGAGATCCGGGTCTCGGACCTCCCGAGGTCGTTAGAGGAGACGGTGGCCGCGTACGGCGCGGTCCGCCGAGAGCTCGAAGCGGCCGGGCGCTTTCCGGACCTCTTCGGCCTGCAACGCTTCGGGGAGGTTCGTCCCGTGACCCACGAGGTCGGGCGCGCGCTGGTTCAAGGTCGAGTGGACGAGGCGGTGGAGATCTACCTCGCGCGGATTCCCCCCGGGGAGGATCCCTCGCGATCCCCCGCCCGTGCGGCGTATGCGGCGGACCACGACGCGGTGCGAGCCCTCCGCGACTTTCCCCGCGAGTATCGCTTCGAGCGCTCGATGCTCGAGCACTTGGCTCACGGCCATCCGCCCGAACGCGCCTTCCGCGCGCTCAATCGCGAACTTCGCCTACTCTTCGTCCACGCCTACCAATCGCTCCTGTTCAACCGCTGGGTGAGTCTGCGCCGCTCGCTGGCGATCCCCCTGGACGTGCCCGAGGAGGGCGACTACATCTTACGGGTGGGCCGGGACGGCACGATGCGGGGGCAGGACGCGATCCCGGTCGATCGAGACAATGCTCCGGAATGCACCGATCTCGTCCGCCGCGGACGCGCGGTCGTCGCCGGCCCGCTCATCGGGTTCGAAACGCCGCGACGCCTCGGTCGGGCGGGCGAGCTGGCCGATCGAGTGCTCGCCGACGAGGGGATCACGGCGAAGGAGTTCGAGCTTCCTCATACCCCCGACATCTCGAGCGCGGGGTCGTGGCGCCCCGCGACCCTGGCCCTGCCGCCCATAGGGATTTCTCCGGACCCTTCGGTGGATGGGGGCGACGGAGTCTGGTTCCGGTTCGCGCTTCCCAAGGGAGCCTACGCGACCGTCCTGCTCCGGGAGTTTCTGAAGATCGGGGCGAGCGGGTAGCTCGCACGCGAGTGCAGCCGCACCTACAAATACTGAGCATCGGGGTTGGGAGCGCGCGGAGCTCAGGTTCGTGGCGCTCGAGTCCCCCCGGCCATTCCTCCTCGGCCCCGGCGCCGTCCTTGCAGCACCCTCCGAGCTCGTTCGGGGACCGGCCCGGGCCCCGACCGGGGTTCCCGACCTCGACTACCTGACGGGCGGGGTCCCCGCGGGATCGGTCATCCTCCTCCTCGGAGAGCCCGGAGCGGGCCACCCCGAGTTCGCGTTGACCTCGGCCGTCCACCTCATGCAGCATCGTGAGGATCCCTCCCAGCACCGGATCTACCTCGGCACAGCCCCCGGCCCGTTCGTCTACCCGGACGGGATCCTCTACGTCAGCCTGACCCGATCGGAGGACCAGATACTCGACGAGGCCCGCGCCGCGTTCGATTCGAGCTACCCGGAGGCGCTCACGCGCCATCTCACCTTCCGAGATCTCTCCTCCGCGTACTTCGCCGACACCGTTGTTCCCTCCGCGTGGGCCGCGGTCCCGAGCCCGCTCCTCGGAGGGGGCCTTCGGGGAGGGGGCCCCGACGCGGGACCTCTCGCCGCACTCGCCAACGCGCTCGAACCGGGAGGGCAATCGAACCTCGTCATCGTCGATTCCCTCACCGATCTCCTCGTGCGTCGCGGCGTCGAGCCCGCGGATCTGCTGACCCTCGTGAAGGGGCTGCGCCGCCGGTCGAAGGAGTGGGGGGGCATCGTCTACCTCCTGCTCTCCCAAGGAGTCGCGGCGCCCGCCACGGAGGAGGCGATCATCGACTCGGTCGACGCCGTGTTCGCCTTCCGCTGGACGACCGCGCCGAACCGGACCCACCGGCAGCGCGTACTCCTGATCGAAAAGTCGATGCCCGTGCTCGCGCACCTCGCCGAGGAGTACCAGGGCCGGTTCGTCGTCCGCGTCCATCACCTGACGGGGCTGGTGACCACGCAGCATGAGCGGATCTGAGCCGCCCCACCCCAAGGTCCCGACGGGGATCGCGGGTCTCGACCAGATGCTTCGGGGAGGTTTCCCCGCCGGGCACGTGGTGCTCGTGACGGGGCTACCCGGCACCGGGAAGACCTGCTTCGGGTTGCAGTTCCTCATGGCCGGCGTCGCACGCGGCGAGACGGGCGTCTTTCTCTCCCTCGAGGAGGACGTCCCGCAACTCCTTGAGAGCGCCCGGCAGTTCGGCTGGCCGGCCGACGTGGCCGTGGAACGCAAGACGCTCCACGTGATCCGGCTCGATCCCCGGGAGACGAAGCAGAGCATCCAGCGGATCCGCGGCGAGTTCGCGGGCGAGCTCGCGAAGATGAAGGCGCAGCGGATCGTGGTCGATTCGGTCTCCCTGCTGCACATGCTCAGCGATGACGAGTCGGGCCGGCGCGAGACGCTCTTCGCCCTCGCCGGAGCGTGCCGGGCTTCCGGCGCGACGACGGTGTTCACCGCCGAGGCCGATCCGCGCCACCCCGGCGTGAGCCGCGACGGCCTCTCCGAGTACGTCGCCGACGGGGTCATCCTGCTCGGCTACTCTACCCCGGCGGAAGGCCGGAGGATCGATCTCTCGCTGCGGATCCTGAAGATGCGGCGCACGGACCACGCCCGGTCGATCCAGCCGTACTGGATCCGGGCCGACGGAATCGAGGTTGATGCCCAGGCCATCGACTTCAGCCGCGGCGGCTAGTACGTTGGACCAACCGCTCGAGCGAGAGCGGCAGGTCGGCGACCTCGTC
>JABEUK010000131.1 GCA_013044425.1 Thermoplasmata archaeon
ACCCGACCCCTGCCGACCCCCCTTTGTGGGGCTTTGGGCACCGCTAGGCGCTCGTGTCGATCCGATCGTCGAAGATGTTCCGGACTTCGCTCGCCTGCAGGAGGGCGAAGACACCCGACGTTTGCCTGAGGGAGACCTCGGAGCTCGTGGGGCCAACGCCCGTCGGGCCGGAGCGCGGCGGCTACCCACTACTTCGGCCCTTCAGCCCCGCGGAGGAAACTCAACCCGCCCGAGCGGACGGGCGCGTTTTGTCCGGGGCCATCTCCGCGACTCAGGCGGGGTCCCCGTAGACCGTGTAGTGCCAGCCTTTGCGGGCCTGTCCCGTTAGGTCGATGTAGATATTCTTGACGACCGTGTAATCGTTCAGGGAATCGCTGCCGAGGTCCTTCCCGAACCCGGACTGCTTGAATCCACCGTGGGGCGTTTCCGATCCGAGCGGAAGGTGATCGTTGATCCAAACATCGCCGAAGCGCAGTGCGTGGGCGGCTCGGAGCGCGGTATGGACATCCTTCGTCCAGGCGCTGGCTGCGAGACCGTACTCCACGGAGTTCGCGATCTCCATCGCCTCGTCGAAGTCGGAGAACTCGAGCACCCCGAGCACCGGGCCAAAGATCTCCTGCTGGGCGATCCTCATATCCGGCGTGACCTGGTCGAATACGGTCGGGGTCACGAACGCGCCGCTGGCCAGGGGCGCCGGCGGAGGCGTCGCGCCGATGACCACGTTCGCCCCCTCCTGTCGCCCGCCTTCGACGAACTCGAGGACGCGATCCCGGTGCCTGGGATGGACGAGGGGCCCGAGGTCGGTTGACCGCTCGAGCGGGTTGCCCATGCGAATGGTCTTGATCCGATCGACCAGATGCTGCACGAAGCGGGCTCGGATGGCCTTGTGAAGGATGAGCCGGGTTGCGGCCGTGCAATCCTGCCCGCCATTGACGAATCCGCCGACCATCGCACCCTCGACCGCCGCTGCGAGATCCGCATCCTCGAACACGATGAACGGGGCCTTTCCGCCGAGTTCCAGTTGCAGTCGCTTGACGGTCCCGCTCGCGGCCTCCATGACCTTGCGCCCGGTTTGTGTGTCTCCCGTGAGACTTGCGAGATCGACCTTGGGGTTCCGACAAAGCTCGTCCCCCACCACATCCCCCGGTCCCGTAACGAGGTTCAGCGCGCCCTTCGGGAGCCCCGCCTCATCGAGCGCTCGTACGAGCTCGATCGAGCTGAGCGGAGTCCAGCTGGCCGGCTTCAGCACGACCGTGTTTCCTACGATGAGGGCGGGGGCAATCTTCCAGACGGCCATCATGATCGGGTAGTTCCAGGGGGTGATCGAAGCGATCACCCCGACCGGCTCGCGTCGGAAAATCGTCGTTCCCTCGCCGGTGAACTCGTTCGAGCTCTTCGCCTCGAGCGTGCGACCGGCGCCGGCGTAGAAGATCAGGTTGTCGATGGCAAACGGAAGGTCGGCGTCGGCGGCCTGCTTGATCGTCTTACCTTGATTGCGGCTCTCGATTCGAGCGATCTCGGGGAGTCTCCCCTGGAGGATCGACGCGGCCCGGAGGAATACCTCTCCCCGTGCGCGGGGGGGCAAGCGGGGCCAAGGACCGCGATCGAATGCCTCGCGTGCCGCGTCGATGGCCCCGCGGGCGTCCTCCCGAGAGCCCTTAGGGACCGCCGAGAGCAGCGCCCCGTCGAACGGGCTCCGCACCTCAAAGGTGGCCCCGCTCGCGGCCCCGATCCACTCCCCTCGCACGAACATGACGTCGGGCATGTCGGTCCGACCCACTAGGCGAACTGAGTTCAAATCTTGGACGGACTCGGGCGAGTCCTCGGCGTGTCGCCTCGCCGCAGGATATATGTCTCCCAACACCTATGGGCGGACTTCTTGGCTCCGGAGGGGAGAACATGAATCCGAAGTGGCGGAATGTAGTCGTACTCGTCATCGTGGTCGTAATCGTCGTCGCCGGAGTCGGGGTGTACGTCGCGCACACCCAGAACTCCAATGGAGGCGGTTCATCGGGCACCTGCAGCCAGCCGCTCGCGTCGACGAATCCTATCAAAGTCGACCAGCCGGAGCTCCCCGATTACCTCGACCCGCAGCAGACGTTCACGACCCCGGGCTGGGCGGCGGTCCAGCAGGTCTACCAAGGTCTCGTGAACTACAACGGCTCGAGTTCGACGAACTTTTCGGGCGTCCTTGCGAAGAACTGGACGACGTCCTCGGACGGCCTCCACTGGAACTTCACCCTCCGCTCCGGCGTCACGTTCTCCAACGGCGACCCGTACAACGCCTACGTGCAGTGGTTCAGCTTCTATCGGAGCCTGCTGCTGAACGCCGGCCCACAATTCATCCTGTCGCAGAATTTCTGGTATCCAGGGCTAAACTACTACTCGAACTCGACCGCCATCGCCAACGAGGAGACGAATCTCTCGGCGTTTCTGAACACCACGAACTTCTTTGCCCCGACCCCGGCCGAGATTCAGGTCATGACCGCCTCGAACCAATCCTTCCAGGTGCTCAACGCGAGCACGATCGAGCTCAACCTCGGATTCGGGTACCTGGGCCAGGTGGCGTACAGCTACCTGCTGCCGTCGATCTCGGCGCCCAACTCCTACGCCATCGACCCGGCGTTCGTCCAGCAGAACGGAGGTGTCGTGCCCGGGGTTCCGAACGCCTACCTCGACTCGAACACGCTCGGTACTGGCCCGTACACACTGACCAACTACAACCCGATTGGTGGGGGAGGGTACACGCTCGTCCCATCGCCCCACTATTGGGGAACAACCGCCGCGCGAGCCCAGCCTTGGAACAACGCGATCCAGCCGGCCAATAGCACGATCCAGATCGTCTTCTCCCAGACCGACGCCTCCACGATCAGCGACCTCTTGAACGGTCAAGCTGCGAGCGCCTCGTTCGCCTACACCGGACCGTCGACCATCAATCAGCTCACGGGAGATCCGTGTCTGGTCGTCCAGCCGCTGTCCACCATCTACGGGGCGACGAGCGGTTCGTGGTGGGTGTTCATGAACCAGTCGGTGTTCCCCTTCAGCAACCTCAGCGTGCGGGAAGCGATCGTCCACTCGATCAACTACCCGCAGATCATCCAGGACGCCTTCGGAGGATATGGAAGTCAATGGGTCGGCCCCGTGCCGCCATCCTATCCATTTTACAACCCTCAAAGCCTCCCGCCGTACGCCTACAACCTGACCCTCGCCCAGCAGGAGATCCAGAACTCTCCCTGCGCGAACAATGCGTGCGCGGGGCTGATCTTCAATTACGAATACCAGACTCCGGGCGCCGACTGGGCGGATGCCACGAGCATCCTCCAGAGCGATCTCGCCCAGATCGGGATCACGATCAAACCGATCGGCATGAGCGTCAGCCAGCTGCTCAGCGAGCAGACCGTCACGAACGGCGTCTGCACCAGTTCCACCACGCAGAACGGGGGACCGTTCTACATCGGCCAGGAGTTCTACACGTCCGATTACATCAGCCCGGACGATTGGACCCAGAACGATGCCATCAGTTACGGAAGCGCGAACATGTGCATGTCGGGCTATGCCAACGCCACGATGGACAACCTGGTCATGACCGCGGCCGGGACCTCGAATCCCACCCTACTCAATCAGTACTACACCGAGATGACGAACCTCATGTACTACAACTACACCAACGCCTGGCTCGTCGTTCCCACGGCGGTCGCGGTCTACAACGTCCACCTTCACGGGATCATCGAGAACCCTATGGCGAGCGCCGAGCCGTTCGCGTTCTTCTTCAATACCCAGTGGGCCCGCTAGCGGGCACGGACCCGAACGCTCCCCCGTCCTGCCCCGCTCGGTTCGAGGGTCCGCGCTCGGGCGGCGCCGGACCGATCAGCGTCTCGGGCGGGACGGGGCCGACGTCCTCGGCCCGGTGACAGGCCACGAGCCGGTCGGGATACTCAGCGATCGCGCGCAACGCGGGGTCCTCGACCCGGCAGCGCTCGATGACGAACGGGCAGCGCGGGGCGAAGCGGCAGCCCGGTTTCGGATTGATCAGGGTGGGCACTTCTCCGGAGATTCGGTAGCGTGCACGCCGACGCTTCGGATCCGGAATCGGCACCGCGGCGAGAAGCGCCTTCGTGTATGGATGGACCGGCTGAGTGAGCACCGATCGGACCGAACCGATCTCGATGAGCTGGCCCACGTACAGCACGGCCACTCGATCCGCCGCGTATCGGACGGTCGCGACGTTGTGGGTGATGAGCAGATAGCTCAGGCCGCGTTCCTTCTGGAGACCGACCAGCCGGTTGAGGACCTGCGCCTGCACGGCCACGTCGAGCGCGCTCGTCGGCTCGTCGAGGATCACCAGCGAAGGGTTGATACTGAGCGCGCGGGCCAGCGAGATCCGCTGGCGGCCCCCACCGGAGAATTCGTGCGGGTACTGGTCGAGGCAATCGGAAGGGAGCCCGACCTGCGGGAGCAGCTCCGCGACGCGCTCGCGTACCACGGTGCGCCCCAGCGGAAGCTGGGCCCGGATCGGTTCGCCCACGATCTGCCAGACCCTCAGGCGAGGGTCCAGCGACCCGACGGGGTCCTGGAAGACGATCTGAACGTTGCGGCGCCAGGCGCGAAGCGCGGTACCGGATAGATGCGTCACGTCCTGCCCCCGGAAGCGGATCGTGCCCTGGGTGGGCTCGTACAGGCGGGCGGTGAGCCATCCGAAGGTGGTCTTTCCCGAACCGCTCTCGCCGATGAGCGCGAGGGTCTCTCCG
>JABEUK010000012.1 GCA_013044425.1 Thermoplasmata archaeon
CCCGGTCCGGCGGCTGTTCACCGACCGGTGGCGCGAGACCGAGGTCGGCATCGATTCGAGCGTTCCCCTCGCGGAGGTACGCCGCGGGATCCGGGGGATCCCCGCCTACGCGGAGAGCAGCGGGTTCGCAATCCATCTGATGGAACGCGGGGCGGGCAAGTACTTCGGAGTGCGCCGAGCGCTCGGGCTGCTCGGTCTCGGCCTCGAGCACGTGGTCGCGATCGGCGACGGGGACAACGACGCGAGGCTCCTACGCGCCGTAGGATTCGGGGTCAGTTTCCCCTCGGCGAGCCCCCGCGCACGGCGCGCGGCCGACCTCGTCACCCGCGCGGACGGAGCTCGCGGATTCCTCGAGGCGATCCGGGCGAGCGGTTTATCGGGAGGCCGGCCGTAGCCTCGGCCGGGATCCGGCCATGATCGTCGGTCAGTGCAGCCGGTGCGGGCGGCTCGCCACCCGCAGCTGCCCGATCTGCGGTGAGATGTACTGCTCCGAGCACATGGCGCCCTCCGAACGGATCTGCTCGGACTGCGCCGGCGGAGCGCGGCGAGGCCGGGCCCCCGGGCTCTCCTAGGCCGTCCCGTTACGGGCGCTGCTCGGAGGAGTAGTCGTAGCCGGGGAGCACGAGCGGGCCCCGTGAGCTCGCGCGCGCGAGATAGAGGAAGACCACGCCCATCGTTCCCGTGAAGACGCCGATGCCGACGGTGATCCAGGCGAACCCTCCCAGGTGCGGTCCGATCCAGATCCCCCACCACAGTCGCATGCCGCCCGCGGGCGCGAGGGCGTGGGCGAGCAGGTTGATCACGACGGCGATGGCCCAACCGAAGAAGATCAGCAGCCCGCTCGCGATCTCCCATCCGAGGCGCTGATCGCCTCCGAACTCCTCCAAAGGGGTCGCGGGAGACTCTTGCAGATCGACCACGGGCTTGCCAGCGTAGCGGGGTCTAAAGAGGTTGCCCCGAGCGTCCCGGGGTGCGGCCGGGCCTCGGGCGGGATCACCACGAGACCGTGGTCGGTCGCCGACGCGCCGTAGCCGGGCTCCGTGCGTTCGGGCGCCGGCGCGCACCGTTGCACGCGGCCGAAGTGTCGGTCCGCTATCCGAAGCCGGGCAGGGACTTCGTGTCCTTTCCGGTGCCGGGGCGCATCGGGGCCTTGCGCAGCTCCTTCGGGGTCTCCACGAGGCGGACGATCGGAGCCGACTGGACGATGTAGCTCGGAAGGCCGGTGTTGGCGTCGTGGCCGGCCCGTAGGATGTTCATGATCTCCAAGCGGACCTCGATGATCGAGCCGTCCTTGAGCTTGAGGCGGACCTTCGCGTCGCCGCCGATCACCTCGTAGTCGACGATCTCGGCGTTCGAGAGATCGGGCGGTGGGCCCCCGCCCATCATGCCGAGGCTCCCTTCCGTACGACGCGCTCCTGGAGGAGCGCGCGGGGGTCCTGGCCATCGACCGTGAGTCCGAGCGAGACGCAGGTGCCAATCACCTGGTTCACCTTCTCCTCGATCGAGCGGCCGAACATGTCGCCGCTCTTCGCCTCGGCGATCTTACGAACGGCCTCGAGCGAGACGTCCCCGACGATGTCGGTCTTCGCCTTCCCCGAGCCCTTCTCCTTCCCCGCTTCCTTCAAGAGGAGCGCGGTGACCGGAGGTCGACCGACCACGAGCGTGAACTGGCGCGTGCCGGGATCGACCCGGACGACGACGGGAACGCGCATCCCGGCGAACTGCTTCGTTTCCTCGTTGATCTTCGCGACGACCTGCCCCACGTTGACCCCGAGGGGTCCGAGCGCGGGGCCGAGGGGCGGTCCCGCCGTCGCCTTGCCGCCCTCGACGAGGACGCTCACTTCATCCGCCACTCTTGCCGCCTCCCTTCTCCAACATGCGCACGTGATCGCCGCGCACCGTCACGGGGATCGGTACCACGGCCTCGATGAGCTCGACGGTGATCTCCTCCTTGTCCTGGTCGATCCGCTTCACGCGGGCCTTCTCGCCCTTGAACGGACCGGCGATCAGCTCGACGATCGCCCCCTCGACGAATCCCTCGACCGTGATCTTCGGGACGAGGAGCGGCTCGACCTCTTTGAGCGTCGTCTCCCCCGCGACGAGCCCGCGGGCCTTGCGGATCCCCTTGAGCATCTCGTGGACGCCTTCGAAGCTCATCCCCTCGGCGAAGACGTAGCCGCGCAGCGCCGCCGGCACGAGGAGCGCGAAGATGACGTCGGTCTTCTCTTCCGCGCGCGCGAGCAGCGTGTCGGCGACCTCGCGCTCGTACCCGCGCGAGCTCTTGATCGCCAGCACGGCCTGTCGGGCGACGCAGGCGAGCGTGAGCTTGGCGGGATTCCCGCCGTCCAGCGCCTTCGCTAGGAGGCGGATCTCCACGCGGTCCCCGTACCGCACTCCGACCGGGGCGGTGATCTCGAAGGAGAGCGGAACGAGGGAGCTCTCCTCCATCGTGACGGTCACGGACTGGGAGCGGGCGAACAGCTCCACGACGGTCCGCTTCCCCGGGGGTGCCCAGCGCACGGGCCACTCGGCCCCTTCTCCGGGGTAGGTCGAGGTGTATCCGACATCGATGGTGAGCTCGACCGGGCCGGCGCTTCCGCGCTGGTGGGCGAGCACGGCGCTGAGAGTCGTGATGGTGCCGGCCGTGACCTCCCGGACGGTGTCGTCGGCGGCCTTGAGGCTCAGCTGGGACGGTTCGGCGGCACGCACCGGGGTCACGACGGGACCGGGCGGGCCGTGGGGCGCCCGAGCGGTCGCGGGAGTCGCGGGGGCCTTCCCCGGGCTCGGCGTCGGTGGATCGCCGAGGAGGCCGATGCCTTCGTCCGTGGGGTTCCCTGCCATTCCGCTTCCTATCCTTTGCACGGCCACGGGACTACAGCGAAGCGAAGTAGTTCGCCCAGATCCACGGGCCGGAGAGCGTGAAGAAGAGGTAGATCCCGAAGCCCGTGAGGCCGATGATCGCCGCCCCGATGAACGTGATCGTCAGCACGCGAGTGTACTCCTCGCGGGTAGGTTTGCGAGCCATCCGCAGGATGCGTCCGTACTTGCCGTGGCCCACGTGGTGCAGGCGACCGTCGAAATCGTCCTGGGCCCGCCGGGCCCGGTCGAGGAATGTCATGGGGGTTGTACCTACCGTACCGTTTCAATCTCGTGCTCGTGCGCGCGCGAGCCGTGAGATCCCGCGGACGATGCCCCGAGAATCTGGGGGGATTTAACGCCGGTGACCACGAGCAGGACCCGGATCGTGGCCTGCATGGTAGGGTCGATGTTCGCTCCCCAGATGATGCGCGCGTTCGGGCTGATGGTCTTCTGGACGATCTCGCTCGCCTTCTGGGCTTCGCTGACCGTCATATCGGGGCCTCCGGTGACGTTGATGAGCGCCCCGGTCGCCCCGGCGATGTCGACCCGGAGCAACGGGGAGTTGATCGCCTCCATCACGGCATCCTCGGCCCGGTTGTCGCTCTCGGACTCACCGATCCCAATGAGCGCGACACCCCCGCCCTTGAGGATGGTGCGTAGGTCGTTGAAGTCGAGGTTGACGAGGCCCGGCCGCGTGATGATCTCGGTGATCCCGCGGATGGCGCTCGCGAGGACGGAATCGGCGACCTTGAAGGCGGTCTGCACGGGGAGCCGCGGCACGAGCTCGAGCAAGCGGTCGTTCGGGATCGTGATGACGGTGTCGACGACCGAGGAGAGGCGCTCGAGGCCGGCGAGCGCATTGTCGGTGCGCACCGTGCCTTCCGAGGTGAACGGAAGGGTGGCGACCGCGATCGTGAGCGGGTCCCCGCCGGAAGCCTTGGCGACCTCGGCGACGACGGGGGCGGAACCGGTCCCGGTCCCCCCACCGAGGCCCAGGGTGATGAACACCATGTCGGAGTTCGCCAGCAGCGCCTTGAGGTCATCGCTCGCCTCTTGAGCGGCGCGTTCACCGACGTCGGGGAGCGCCCCCGCGCCGAGCCCCCGCGTGAGGCGTCGGCCGAGGAGGACCTTGCGATCGGCGTGGATCGTGAGCAGATGCTGGGCATCGGTATTGCAGGCGATCGTCACCGCACCGGAGAGCCCCTGCTCGGTGAGCCGGTTGATGGTGTTGCAGCCTCCGCCTCCACAGCCGATGACCTTGATGGTCGTTTTCAGCGTGGCGAGAACCGCTTCGAGCTCCGCGTCGTCCCCACCGGGTTTGGGAGGAGGGCGGGCGGAATCGGCCGGCAAGTGCGATAGGATCTCCTGTGCGAGTGGGCGCATATCGGCTGTTCCTCGAGGGCCGGAGCATAGCCCGTCTTATAAATCAATGGCTCCTCTTCCGGCGGTAAGCCGTGGAGTACGCCGAGTGGGCCCCGGAGTATGGGCGGATCCGCGCCGCGTTCGGGTACCCGTTCGACCGGGAGGTCCGCTCGGCCGAAACGCTGAGGCGTCTCCTCCCGCCCGCGGCCCGGAGCGATCCGTTGCGGCGGATCCACGAGCGCCTCCACGCCCGCGAGGTCATCGTGGTCGGCCTCGCGCCGGGGGCGGGACCTCCGCCGGTGTGGCGCTTGCCCCCCCGGGCGAAGACCCCGGTCATCGTAGCGGCGGATGGAGCGACCCGGGCCTGCACCGGAGCGGGCCTCGTGCCCGCCGTCATCGTGACGGATCTCGACGGCCCGGTCCCCTCGGAGATCTCGGCGAACAGTCGAGGGGCGCTCGCGGTGATCCATGCCCACGGCGACAACCTCCCGACGCTCGAGGAGTGGGTTCCCCAGTTCCCCGGCGAGCTCGCCGGATCCTGGGCCGGGCCGCCCACGGCGGACCTGATCGACGTCGGAGGATTCACCGATGGCGATCGGGCCGTCCACCTCGCCGAGCACATGGGCGCCGAGCGGATCGTCCTCTGGGGCTTCGAGTTCGATCGGATCGACGAGGAGGACCCGCGGCTGCGCGAGCAGAAGATCCGGAAGCTCGCATTCGCTCGGACGGCCCTCCATGCGCTCGCGGCGCGGAGCTCGATCCCGATCGTCCTGTGGCTTCGGGATGGATCGTTCGACCGGCTCGGGGCTCACACGTAGGCCGCATCGACCAGGTAGGTCACGTCCTGACCGCTCTCGTACAGCACGAGGAAGGGCGCCTGCTCGAACCACGCGATCGCCGCGGAGCTCAGCGGGAGCGCGGCCGCCGACGGATCGAGGGCGACGCCTCCGTACATCACCGAGTCGACGATCACCACGTCGATCGGGAAGGGGGAATGGGGCGCATCGGAGCTCCGTAACTCGGCGGCGGCGCTCGTCCAGTTCGATCCCGTGAACAGGGCCGGGGTCGAATCCCACGTCGCGCGATTCCCGTCGAAGCCGAACACCGCCGAGCTGAGCGGGTGGGAGCTCGCGATCACCTGGTTCTGCGGCACTCCGATGGAGACCCATAGCCACAACGCGGCATCGCCCGGCGGGTACCCTTCCTGGAATCCTCCGAACTCCGCCTGCGGGGGATAGACGATCGCCGCGTTCGCCGCCACGAGCAGGACCACGCCGAGCGACGCCGCCACGAGCGCGCGTCGGCCTCCCCGCTCGCCGGCGCGTGCGACGAGCCCCCCCACACCGATTGCGGCCAAGAGCCCGATCGGGATGAACAAGTACTCCGCGTAGCGGGAGGCCGGGATCGCTTCGACGAACCCGGACGCCGAGCTGAGGTAGTATGTCGCGAGCAGGGTGAGCGCGGCGGCGATCCCCAACGCGGTCGCCATCGTCACGGAGAGCGGGCCGAGCCGCGAGGCCGTCGGCGCCCGCCGGCTGCCGGCCGTGAGGATCCCCATACCGAGGACGGGTGCGAACCATAGGATCGCTGTCGGGCTCGCCAGCTGGCTGGTCCCGGGGAGCGGAACGAACAGGATGGTCGCGATACCTCCGAAGATCAGGGCCGCGAGGATCGCCATGTCCCGCACGAGGCTGCGCTCGCTCGGCATCCGGACCCAGGCCCGACGGGGCCGGAACGCGCCGCGGCGCCAGTATACCAGGAGCCCGACGACCCCGACGCCGGCGAGGCCGAGCGCTTCGAGCGCGGCGAATCCGGCGAGCGCACTGCCGCCGAGTCCCGGCGCGATGACGGTCGCAACGAACGAGGACGTCCCATAGAACCAGTAGGCGAAGGTCGCGGTGATGAAGGCGGCGACGAACCCCAGCTCGCGCGCGGGAAAACGTCGGCTCCACAGGCCCGGTCGCCAGAGCTCGAGGAGGAGGAGGCTCCCGAGCGCGCTCAGGACGAACATGAAGGAGGAGAGATGGTGGGTCACGATCAGCGCCCCGCTCGTCAGGACGAGCGGCAGGTAGAATCGGGAGTCCCGGCGACCCTCCACGAAGAGCCAGATCGCAGCGACGCACAGGAAGTCCCCGAGCGCGAGCGGCGCCGGGTGCGCAATCGAGAACATCCGGGGCATCGCGACCGAGGCGAAGGCGGCCCCGAGCAGTGCGATCGAATCGTGGGCGTAGAGCCGGCGGAACAGCAGGAACAGCGGGAAGACGGAGAGCGCGGAGACCACGGGGATGAGGATCGTCAGCGCGGAGAACGGGTCGATCCCGAGCGCACCGGAACCGGCCCCGGAGAGGAGGAAGATGCCGGGAAAGTCCGGATACGCCGTCCCCCAGCCGACGTACGCGGCTCCGTGCGGCAAGTGGCCGGTCGCGAGGAGGGCGTGGGTCAGCGTGTAGTACTCGCCCGAATCCGATCCAAACAGGGAGTATGAGACGTACGGTTCGACCGCGAGCACGACCAAGAGCGTCGCGAGGCCACCGAGGAAGAGCGCGGTCTCCCGCCTCACGGGCCGCCGCCCGGGATCGTCCATCTCGGCCCACCAGAGCCCACCCCGAGCGGGTCGAGAGCCGTCATCCCGATAGGAGCGCCAGGGGAGCCCGGACTATAATTGGCTCGCCCGCGGCCGCGAGAGGCGAACGCGCCGAACGTGCTCGACCCAACCTCTAAATAGAGGGGCCTGGTGGGGGCGAAATCAAGGGTTTCTCGATGGCCTCTACCTCTCGCAAGAAGTCGCGCCGCGGACCGACGACCGCCCGGCGCTCGTCGAAGGCCCGATCGGTCCGCCGCCCGACGGCAAAGCCACGGAAGCCGACCGCCCGACGGGCTCCTCCCCACAAGAAGGCCGTCGCAAAGAAGGCCGCGCGTCCGAAGCCTAAGATCCCCGGGAAGGCCCCGCCCCCACGCAAGGTCGCGCCGGCGCCCGAGGCGATCTCCCCGAGCCCGACGCGCCCCGGAGACGGACGTCGCCACGTGCTCTCTCTGTCGTTCCTGCGGGACGGCGATGAGTTCCTCGCGCGCATCGAGACCGACGCGGGACAGATCACCGAGTTCAAGCACCGCGTCCTCGACCAGCTCCTCAGCCTCGTGGCGAGCGAGCTCGAAGATCTCCTGGAGTGAGCGCGTACCCGCCCCTTAAGGGCCCGCCGCCGCTCGGGTCGGCGTGAAGAGCCGCACCGAATACATCGTACTGAACACGAAGACCCCGCGCGAGTTCGTCCGGCTCACCGACCGCGTGCGGGCGATCGTGAAGGACAGCGGGATCCGGGAAGGGCTCGCCCTCGTCTCCGCGATGCACATCACCGCGGCGATCTACGTCAACGACAACGAGTCCGGGCTTCTAGAGGACATCGCACAGTGGGCCGACCGGCTCGCCCCTCCGGGCGACTACGCGCACCACCGCACCGGCGAGGCGAACGGCGACGCGCACCTGAAGAACCTCCTCCTCGGCCATCAGGTCGTTCTGCCCGTGACGGCCGGAGATCTCGACCTCGGTCCGTGGGAGGAGGTCTTCTACGCCGAGTTCGACGGGCAGCGCCCCAAACGGGTCGTGGTCAAGATCATCGGTGAGTAGGCAGCGGCTCGTCGGTGAGGTGCGGATCGCTCTGCACCGCGTACGGGTCGACCGGGCGCACCAAGGGCCGATCGATATCGACGTTCGGGATCTTTCGGGCGATCTCGCGCGCCATCGCCGAACAGGTCGATGGGGGTACCGGGTGGGCGGTGTAGCCCGGGAGAGCGAGGTCGTACGTCACGAACTTCTTCTCGGCGATCGTCTCCCACACGGCCCGGAAGACCCGCTCCGCCGCCTCTCGCTCTCCGAGATGGCGGAAGAGGAGTTCGATGCACAGGATCTCGGCGACCGGATCGGCCTTGTCCTGACCGGCGTACTTCGGAGCGGAGCCGTGCACGGGCTCGAAGACGGCGATCGAGTCCCCGAACAGCGCGCCCGGCGCGACCCCGAGGCCGCCGGCCAGACCGGCGCACAGGTCGGAGATGATGTCGCCGAAGAGGTTCGTCGTCACGATGACGTCGTACTCCTCGGGCTTCTTGGCGAGCTGCATGCACATGTTGTCGACGAGCCGTTCGTCGGCCTCGATGTCCGGGTACTTCGGCGCCATCTCTCGGAAGGCGGTCTGGAACAGCCCGCCCGTCGTCTTCATGATGTTCGCCTTGTGGACCGCGGTCACCCGGTGCCGGTGCTCGCGGCGCGCGAGCTCGAAGGCGAACCGGATGATCCGGTCGGACGCCTTCCGAGTGATGACGTTCACCGTCTCGGCGGCCGTATGGTCGCGATCGACCCAGTGCTCCACCCCCGAGTAGAGCCCCTCGGTCGCTTCTCGCACCACGATGAGATCGGTGTCCGGGTAGCGCGTGCCCTCTCCCGCGATCGCGCGCGCGGGTCGAACGGACGCGTAGAGATCGAGCTGCTGACGCAGGGCCACGTTGACCGAGCGGAAGCCGCCCCCGATCGGGGTCGTGATCGGTCCCTTGACCGCGAGCCGATTGCGGCGGATCGAGTCGAGCACCGCCTCCGGCAACGGAGAGCCCGACCGTTCGATCGCCTTCTCGCCGGCCTGGACGACGTCCCAGTCGATCTTCACGCTCGAGGCGTCGGCCACGAGGCGGGCGGCTTCGGTGACCTCGGGGCCGATTCCGTCCCCGGGGATCAGCGTCACGCGATGCGCCATGGTACTCTTCCTTGCGCGCGGAGGCGCGCGCGGTCTTAAGATTCGTGCTGCCGGGCCCCGGCGGCCCCGGGAGGTTCCCGGCCGCCCGGGGGATCCGCCCGTCGATGGAAGTGAACGGTGCCGAAGAGAGTATTAGATTTCTTATAATACACAGTATTCCATCGATCATGCTGAACGCGGTGCATCCCGAGATCCTCGGCCCGGATTGGTTGCCTCCGGTGCCCCTGGGTCGCTCCCGTGAAATCGCCCAGGTCCTACGGCTCTTGGAACATCCGTCGCAGGGCGCCCGTCCTCCGCCGATGGTGCTCGTCGAGGGGCCTGAAGGATCGGGAACGTCCACCGTGGCCCGGGCGGCCGGTCGGACCCTCGCCAGCCGGGTGCGCAGTTCGCCCAGCCCGTCGGAGATCCGCATGTACACCGTGCGCGTTCGCAGTTGCCGGACGGGGCTCGGTGCGGCGTCCGCGCTGCTGCGTCACTTCGATCCGGGCTTCGATGGTCGCGGATTCTCCGTCGTGGAGGTGCTCGCGGGGTTTCTCCGTAGGCTCCACCGAGATCGGCGGACCGCCCTGATCGTGCTCGATGACATCGGGGTGGGAGGGCCGGATCTCGCGGTCCTCCTGCGCGCGTTCTCCGACCCAGAGCGGTTCCTGCCCGAGGGCGAGAGCGGCGTTCCCTCGATCCTCCTCCTCCTGGCCGGTCGGCGGGAGGGACTGGACGGGGCGACCCGAGGGTTCGGACTGCGACCCCCTCCCGAGCGCTGGGTACGCCTTTCTCCGTACTCGCCCACCGAGATCCGGGCGATCCTTCGGGATCGCATGGAACGCGCGCTCGGGCGGCCCGCGCCGGAGACGATCCTCGAGCGGGTCACCGCCCGCGTCCATCGGGATGGCTGCGGGATCTCCCGAGCCATGGACCTGGTGCGTCGGGAGATCCTCGGCCCGAGTGCGATCCGTCCCGGATCGGTCTATCGGCCGCTCGAGTCCCGGCTCGATTTGTCGATCGAGCGGCACGTCGTGCGCGCGCTCGCACGCGCGGCGGACCGCGAATCGGTCCCCCTGCGGGATATCCGGCGCTGGGAAGCGCTCCTCGCGAAGGCCGAGGGTGCGCGTTCCCTGCCGACCACGACCTTCTGGCGACGGATCATCCGGCTGGAACAGGCCGGCTACGTGCGGCGAGAGATCCGACCCGGTGGCATGGGGGGAACGCAGTCCGTGCTGCACTTCCTGTCGCCGGTACGGGAGTGGTTCACGGCTCCGCCGGGTCGGGGTACTCCTCGAGGGTCCGGACCGAGCGGCGGCGGGCGGTGGTCGGCGGAGTGGGCTCCGCCGGATCGCTCTCCGACGGGGGAGCGCTCCCCGGTCGCCGCACCTGACTGAGCACGGACTCGGCGAGCTTGCGCGAGCGCAGCGCCTGCTCCACCCGGTCGAGCGGAGCGGCTCGAAGGGTCTCCCGATCCGGGAATCCCGCCCGGCGCAGCGCGCGGGCGCGCACCCGGCCGATCCCCCGCAGCCGCACGAGATCGAGCAGCTCCTCACGGACCCCGTACTGCACCCGAAGGGCGAGATCGTCGATCGGGCGGGTCAGGCGGCGGTGGAAGCGTGCGGCGATCCGGCTCGCGGCGAACAGGAGCCAGTTCGCGTCCTCGACCTTGGCGCGCAGATCCCCGGCACCGATGCCGAACCGCTCGCTGATCTCGAGGATCGGCGTCTCATCGATCCAGGCCTCGAGCACGCTCGCGGTCTTGATGGTCGACAGGAAGAAATCGAGATCGAGGTCGAGCGGCGCTTCCTCCGGCTTGATCAGGAGCTCCTCCGCCTCGTCCGTGAACCGCCCGAGCAGGCTCGACTCCTCCCCACGTCGCAGGAAGAGCGGAGGCAGGTCCGGAGTGGCCGCGACGCCCGCCAAGATCGCGAACGGGCGCACGCCGATCGGGGCCCGATCGAGCATGAGCCGAACGACGATCGCGCTGAGGGGGTCGAGGTAGAGATCGCTCGTCAGCTGGCCGAACGGCGTGGCGCGCAGGCCCGGGGAGGGGGCTAGGAAGTCGTTGGCCTCGAGGAAGCTGCGTACCCGGCGGACCTGCTCGGCGAGGTCGCGCCACGGGAGCGTCTGGCCATAGAACGTAGCGCCGAAGAACGACTCGAGCTCCTCCTCGGTCGCCACCGCTCCGCTCGCGACCAGCGCGAGGAGGTGCATCCGGAGCGCGGGCTCCGCCGCCAATCGGCTCTCGATATCTTCCGGTGGTGCCGACAGGTACGCGTCGAACAGCCGCTCCTCCTGGTCGGCGTCCCGGGCGATGAGGACGGCCTCCCCGACCGTGTCGTACCGGGGTCGGCCGGCGCGCCCGCACATCTGGTGCACTTCCAGGGCCGGGATCGGCGCTTGCATACCGAGCCGGTCGTCGTAGCGATAGGTGTCCCGCACGATGACGCGCCGTGCGGGCAGGTTGATCCCCGCGGCGAGGGTGGGCGTCGCGACGAGGACCTTCAGGGCACGCGCGCGGAACGCGCGCTCGATCACCTCCCGCTCCGGGTTCGTGAGCGAGGCGTTGTGGTAGGCGACGCCGTGCGGAACGAGAGCGGCGAGCTTGCGGACACCCTCCGTCTCCTCCTCCGAGACCGCCCCGAGCTCCTCCGCCGCCGCATGGGCCCGCGCCCGCTCCTCCCCCGTCAACAGCGGGCGGACCGTGCCCGTGAGACCCTGGGCGGCCACTTCGCTCGCCTTTCGCGTGTTCACGAAGACGAGCGCTTGGCCCCCTTCCTCGATCACCGAACGAACGAGCCGTGGAACGGCCTCGGTGGTTCCCGGGATCTCGCGGATCGACAGATCGGTGAAGGCGATCCGCCCGTCGTAGTACACGCCGGTCTTGAGCGGAACGGGCCGGAAGTCGCTCGCGATGTGACGGGCTTGGAGCCACTTGGCCACCGCGAGGGAGTTACCGACCGTGGCGGAAAGGGCCACGAGCTGCAGATCCGGGTACGAGCGCCGCAGTCGGGTGAGGCTGACCTCGAGCGTGGGTCCCCGGTCGGGGTCCCTCAACAGGTGCACCTCGTCGGCGACGACGACCCCCAGTCGATCGAGCCAAGGGCTGCCGTGGCGCAGCAGCGCATCGGCCTTCTCGCTCGTCGCGACCAAGATATCGAGGCGCTCGAGCTGGTCCGCGCGCAGAGCGAAGTCCCCGATCGAGATCCCGACGCGGACGCCGAGCTCCTCGAACGCCTTCAGCTCCTCCGCCTTCTCCCGTGCGAGCGCGCGCAACGGCACGAGGTAGAGCCCGGTCCGGCCCGCGCGGGCGGCGCGCAGCAGAGCGAGGTAGGCGATCAGGGACTTGCCGCTCGCGGTGGGGCAGGCGAGCAGCAGGCTCTCGCCGGCCATGACCGGCCCCACCGCGGCGGCCTGAGGGGGGTAGAACGACTCGATCCCTTGCTCCCGGAGGATCCGCACCCACTCCGGGTCGAGTCCGAACGAGGCGACGGGGGCGGACGCCACAGGGGAGGACGACGAAGATGCATGCGAGGAGCGCGGCCGCGGCATCCGTGGTTGTGACCCCGCGACGTTACTAAGGGGTTCGCTCGGCGGAGGGTTCACCATGCTCGATGAGCGAGCGGCCGAGGAGCCGTTCCTGGATCTCGGTCGTGCCCTCCACGATCGGGAACACCCGAGCGTCGCGCAACAGGCGCTCCGCCGGATGCCCGACCCGGGTCCCCGCCGGGCCCGCGATGTCGAGCCCCACCGACGCGATCGAGACCGCCGCTCCCGAAGCGGCCAGCTTCGCGGCGGAGGCGGCGATCTCGAAGGGTCGACCGGCGTCCTTCGTGCGTGCCGCAGCCTCGACCAGGGCCCGGGCCGATTCCAGTTCGACGTAGGCGCGCGCCACGCAGGCGCGATCCTCTTCGCAGCTTCGAAGTCGGGCGGACCGGCACATCTCCTCGAAGGCAGCACGTGCGACGCCGAGCGCGCACGCGGCGATGCCGATCCGGCCCCCGGCGAGCGCCCCGAGCGCGATCGAGAGTCCCTCTCCTTCCGCTCCGAGCAGCGCGTCCTCGGGAAGCTGGGCGTCTTCGAAGACGAGCTCGGTCGTTTCGCTCCCGTGGATCCCCATCTTGTCCAGCCGCTGAGCGACAGAGTATCCCGGAGTCCCTGGGGGGATCAGGAACCCGGAGATCCCCCGGGAACCGAGAGCCGGGTCGCGCGTGGCGAAGGCGAGCACGACGGCCGCGGATGCACCGTTGGTGATGAACATCTTCGAACCACGGAGTCGAAAGCCGTTCGGCACTCGCTCGTATCGAGTGGCGAGATGCGCCGCGTCGGAGCCCACTCCGGGCTCGGTCAGACCGAAGGCACCGAGAAAGCGTCCCGCCGCGAGCGGCCGGAGGAATCGCGCTCGCTGCGCATCGGTCCCCCATCGGAGGATCGGGGCCGCGCAGACCGAGAGATGGACGGAGAGATCGGTGGCGACCGCCGCGCTTGCCCCTGCGAGCTCCTCGAGGACCGCCGCGGTCGACTCCGAGTTCCCACCGCTTCCCCCCCACTCCGCCGGGATGCCGAGACCCGTGAACCCTTCCTTGCCGAGGGTCGCCATCAGGTCGGAAGGGACCCGGTCGGTTCGATCGATATTGGCCGCGATCGGAGCGAGGCGGTCGTTCGCGAACCTTCGGGCCCTCTGCCGCCAATCGAGCGTGCCCATGATCTCCGCCGGGCGCATGCCCGCGCAGATGCCAACCAACCCTTAAGGCCCGCCGTCGGGTCGGTGCGTTCGGCGAGGCGGAGGGTACGTTGACGTCGGAACCCACGCCCAAGGACCGGTTCAGCGCCCTCGACATGCTCGCGCTCTCGCGCGAGCTCCGAGGGGCCGTCCACGCGCGCATCGACAAAGCGTTCGACCTCCCGGGGGGAGGCTGGTCCGTCACCATGCGGTCCGCATCGGCGGGCCGCCGCGAGCTCGTGCTCGTGCCCGGGCGCTACGGGGCGCTGGTCGAGGAGCGGGCCGAGCACGCCGAGGAACTGACCCCGCTCGCCAAGGAGCTGCGCCGGCTCCTCTCCGGTTCGATCCTTCACGCGGTGAGCGAACCGCGCGGGGAGCGGTACGTCGAGCTCGAGTTTCGGCGCGC
>JABEUK010000132.1 GCA_013044425.1 Thermoplasmata archaeon
CTCAACCTGACACCGGACAAGTTCCATGGCGACTGGAACTATACAATTCGCCCAAGAATAGCAAAGGCAGCTTGACACGTCTGTTAACTAGCAGGCCCTTAGTGGTAGGTATCGAACCGATAGGGGTCGAGGGGGAGCTCCCCGATCGCCATGAGGAACTCCGGCGGGGTGAGAAGGGGTTTGGGGTAGAGCGCGCTGTCGTCGAGCGCGATCCGGGGGCAGGCCGTGTTCACGTACGCCTCGACGTTGCGTCCCTCCAGATCCCGGGGATCGATGCGGGCGAACGAGAGGATCTCGGCCTGGCGACCACGAGAGCGCGCGCGCTCCTGGAGCGCGAGGGCGGTGGCCGTACGGTTCTGGCCGGCAAAGGTGGAGACGAGGATGCCCCAGCGCTCTACGTTGCGCACGGAGGCGACCAAGAGCTGACGGCGACGCACGAGCGCCGGTCGATCGATGGGGCTCTCGATCGTGTTCTGCAGCGGATCGAGCGACCAAACGGGTCGGTCGACCGCGAACGCGAGGCCGATCGGGTGGAATCGGCCGGTTCCGAGGAACAGGAAGGCGTCGACCTCCCCGGCGATCGCCTCGGCGCCCGTGTAGTTGCAGCCGAGCGCCTGAGCCGCGTACGCCAGCCGACGATCCCCCTGTCCGACACGGACGACGTACCCTCGCGCGGTGAGCGCTTCCGAGAGCGGATCCACGAGACCGAGGTGCTGGACGGAGGCCACGATGCCGAGCCGTCGAGGGATCCCGGCGGCCTCGAGCGTCCGGACTAGCCGTTCGGGGTCTTCCGCGGGTACCCGCATCTCGACGAAGTAGGTGGGCATGGGAAGCGTGACGTTGGGGATTGGCGCGTGCCCGAGCACGACGGAGACGTCCGCGTTCGGCACCTCATCTCGGGAGGGAACGTCACATGCCCCGAAGCAAGCCCGGCCCGCGAGCACCACCGGGATCCCGGTCTCCTCCCGGATCCTCTCGGCGAGATCGGTCGCATTGCGCACGAGGCCCGCCGGCACCTGCAGGGCGATGCGGCGGGGCCGATCCTCGCGGAGCGCGTCGAAGAGCTCGGGACCGAGTGTCGGGAAGCGGCGCACGCGCGTGGAGGCGTTCGGGACCGGGTCGGCCGTCATGGTACGACCCGCTCGAGAAGGCGGCCTACCGCCGCGCGATTGTCCGCGTAGTGCAGCCGCTCCACCGCCTCTTCGGGGGTTACCCAGGCATACAGGTCGTGTTCCTCGCTCAAGCGCGGGGTCCACCCCGGGTCGACCTCGATCCCGAAGGCGTGGAGCCTCCAGGTCCCTCCCTGCGGGCCCTCGAACGTCACATGCCAATCCAACGCGAACAGGCGCTTGGGAGCCTCGAGTCCCGTCTCCTCCCTCAGCTCGCGGCGGATCGTCGCCTCCCAATCGGAGTCGGCCGCGTCGACCTTACCACTGATCGGCACCCAGATCGATCCGCGGGCGGGGGGACGCCGCAGGATCATGACTCGCATGGGCGGACGGGCGAAGAGATACCCCTCGACGCATTCCTGTTGGATCGAACCGATCGGTGTCGTCACCCGCTCCCCCGGCGCGCGAGGAGGGCTAGGATCGCTTCGGCGGGTTGGCCCTGGGCCCGGAACAGCGCTTCGGCGGCCTCCTCCCGTGAGACTCCCGCTTGCTCCATGACGAGTTGGATGTCCTCCTCCGGAGGGCCGACCGCGGGAGCCGCAGCCGCCCCCGTCGAGGGCATCGTTCCGCGGGGGCGGATCTCGGGGTGGCCCACGACCTGGTAGGTCCGGACCCCCTTCACGGTCAGGACGGTGACCTCGGGGGCCCGGAAGACATGCTCGTTATTCTTCGTCCGCACAACGACCTCCTCGACCCCGTCGATGGTCTCGGTGGTCATACCGAGGCGGCGCATCATGGCCTGCATATCGCGTTCGCTGCGGGGTCCGCCGGGCATCATCGGGTCAATCCTCTCGGTCGCTGGTCGCTCGACGGATGCGGGCCTCGAGCTCGGGGGTGGCCGGTTCCGAGTCCGCCGGCACGCCGCGCCGTTGCGTGCGCCGTTGGCGGCGTTGCGACTCTCGCGTACGCTGGACCTGTTCCGTGAGCTCGTCCATGAGGGCTGCGATCCCGGCCAGGAAGTTCCAGCCGGTGTGGGAGGCGTAAAAGATTCCGCGGTCGGTGTGCAATCGCGCCTCGACGGTCGCGTCGGCCGTGCGGTGCGTGGCGTGGGGCTCGAAGTGCAGGCTCAGGAGGGACGGTCGGACGTGGCGGGAGATCCGGCGGAGCCCCGCCGCGACCAACCGGTCGATCTCGGTCAGCGTGGAGGGGTCGCTCGAACCGCGCAAGCCCGTGATCTGGACGTAGACGTCCCCCAGTCGGTCGCCCTGCGCGCTCGCGCTGCCGACGGCGAGTCCGAGGAGGTCGGTCTGAGTCACGACCGCGGTCGGTCCGGCCGGGTCGACGACGAAGACGCTCGATACGTTCTCCCGGGTCATCCGCCTCGCGGCCTCTACGGCGGAGGTTCCCGCGGGGACCGTGACGGCCGGACTGTGCATGATCGTTCCGATCTCGACATCGTAGACGGACCCGCCTTTCTCGGCGTCGCGCTTTCCTCCGACCGTCGGGCGCCAGAGGACGCGCGCGAGATCGGAGACGCCGACGGCTCCGACGAGGCGACCCTTCCGGTCGAGCACGGGGAGCGGATGCTCTTCGAGGAGTCGGATCTGGGCGAGGAGTTGGCGGATCGGATCGCTCTCGTGAAAGGGGTGCCCGATCGAGCGGGAGATTTCGTCGACCCGATGATCCGGGATCTGACGAAGGTCGGGGAACGCGCGGACGAGGTTCGTCCGGCTAACGACCCCCATGAGCTCTCCACGGCGGCCAACCACGGGGGCCGCCCGCAGGCCTGCGGCGAGGAGTTGCTCGGCGAGCTCGGGGTAAGGCGTGGCGGGGGTGACGAGCGGCGGGATCAGGAGGAGATGTTCGACCTTCGTCGAGAAGGAGAGGTTGGCGCGTCGGGCGATCGATTCGAACGTGATCATCCCGATCAGCTTCGACCCTCGAAGCACGGGCAGTTCGTGGAAGGCTCCGGTGCTCATCTTGCCCAGCGCGTGGGAGAGGAGTGCGTCGTGGGCGACGGTCACGGGGTCCTTCGCCATGAGCGTCCCGGCGGTGGGCCATGCAGCGGACATCGGCGCCTCAACTGCCGGTGATGGTCATATGGCTGGCGGAAGGGGTCGGGGTTTGTGGGGAACGTTCAACCGACGGACCGAGCCATCTGGTACCCGTTCTCGCCGTCCGAATAGTAGCCGCGCAGCAGATCGACGACCGAGAAACGGAATCGGGTGTAGAACCGGATCGCGGTCGCATTGCTGACCCGCACCTCGAGGGTGACCCGCCGCAACTGCTTCTCTCGGCAGTGGGCGAGGAACTCGTTCATGAGGAGCGTTCCCAGGCCCTGGCCCCGGTGATCGCGATCGACCGCGAACATCAGGACGCGCCCTTCCCCTTTCACCTGATGGACCCCGAGCAGGAAGGCGATGGGGACATCGCTCGGATCGGTGGCGACGAGGAATCCTTCGGGCCAGTTCGCGCTCAGCGACGGGTAGAGCGACGGGTCGTAGTGTTCGCGGAGCGCGTCCGCCACGATCGGGGTGATGTACGGCACATCGCTCACTCGGAACCCACGCAGGGTCGCGGACGACCGCGGGGTGCCGTCGTCGGCTCGATCGCGCGTCGCGGAGGCGGGCTCAGCGATACATCTCACCGGGCCCGGCGGTCTCCCCAGTTCGGGGGGGCAGGGATGCCGTCTGCTGTTCGTCGAGATGGTGACGGACTTCCGCCTCGATCTCCTTCGCCTTCTGCCGGAGCGGGCGCGTGTTCAGCACCATGAGCGGGACGAGGGGGTTGATCGCCTCGATCACCTTCGCCGCCGCGCGGGCATCGGGGTAGTCCTTGTGCGCCTGCGCGATCACGCACAGCACCGGCAAGGGCCGGCCGAGCGCGTTCAGGAGGAGTCCGCCCGCGAACCCGGTCACGACTCCGCTCGCCGTGGTGAAGTGGTACTTGGCGAGGAGCGGAGCCGCGGCCCGGTTGGCCATCGCGACGACCCGAGCGTCGCCCTTGTCGTCCTTGTCGATCGGCTGGCCCTCGACCGCGATCACGAGCTCGATCCCCTTCGCTTCGGACCAGTCCAAGAG
>JABEUK010000133.1 GCA_013044425.1 Thermoplasmata archaeon
AGATCCGTTCGCGAGGTGGCCGGGGGCCGCTCCCGGCCCCCTCGGAAGCGGGTCGACCGCCGCGGTCGGCGTCGTTCCGAGGAGGCGCCGTCGCTCTTGCGCGCGTGGCCCGCCTCTACGCTCTACGGGGGCGAGTGGAGGTGGGTGATGATCGAGTTCGCGAGCGTCCCCTCCACCGCGATGGCGCTGAGCAGGAGGACGACCACGAAGACGAACACGATCACGGCCTCGAAGTACGACACCGGGTACATGGGCCGACCCAGGCGATTCTTGGGAGGCTCGACCAGAGCCTCACTGCTTGGGTGCAGCCACCGATCGGCGATGATCGCGACCGGGAAGGCGAGGATGGCCGTCACTCCGAACCCGATGTACATAAGGAACATGGCCCAGGGGGTCAAGGTGAGGCCGAGTTGGTAGGCCCTCCACCCGTAGGCGATTACGGTGAACCCTGAGACGAGGCTGAGCACTCCGACGTACTGCAGGCGGAAGTGCAGAACCACCGAGATTCCGAACCCGAGTATGATGATACCGAAGAGGGTGTAGATGTCGAAGAACAGGATGTTGTACGCCCCCGGCAGGGGCCAGGTCATCATTCCCCAGAATCCCATCACGAGTACGACCACTCCCATGGCGATCATCGGGATCGCGGTCTCGTGGAGGGCCACCCCGAGTCCCGAAGGGCCCCGGCGACGATACGCCAGCGATTCGGCCACCACGATGTAGGCGACCGAAACCGCCACCAAGATCAGAGTGATCATCACAAACGTCAACTCGTCGATAAACACCATCTTCGTTCACCCTTGGCGCGGTTCGAAGAGGTCGCCCACAATCCGATCGGTTCGCCCTCGGTTCATGGTTCTCCTCCCTACCGCGACTGCGTCTCCGATTCGTTGGGGGATATTTCCACGGTCCGTTCGCTGGAGTTGACGGACGGACTCGCGGTCGCCGGGCCGTAGAGGGAGGGGGATCGTAGGCTCGGCGGGCCGACGTGCGGCGATCCACGGACGTTCCGCTCCCCTGATAGCGAGTATCGGCTCCGGGTCAACCCGGTTTGACGAGGGGACTATCTGCGACACCCGGAATGGCGAGAGAGGCCTGTCCATGCGAGCGTTCGTAATGCGGAAGATCGGAGAAGTGGCGGTCATGGACAAGCCGATCCCGGAGCCGGGACCGAACGATGCCGTGATCCGAACGACGGCGGCGATGATCTGCACGTCGGATACGCACACCGTGCGAGGGGCGATCGGCGACCGCTCGAACCTCACGCTGGGTCACGAGTCGCTCGGAGTGATACACCGGTTGGGGTCGGCGGTCCAAGGGCATCGGGTCGGTGACCGCGTCGCGGTGAACGCGATCACGCCATGCTTCCGGTGCGACAACTGCCTGCGCGGCTATCCATCGCAGTGCACCGAGATCCTCGGTGGATGGAAGTTCGCGAACACCGTAGATGGGGGCTTGGCCGAGTACTTCCGGGTGAACGATGCGGAGGCGAATCTCGCACCGATCCCCGCGGGGCTCCCGGACGACAAGGCCGTCTACGCGTGCGACATGATGTCGACGGGGTTCATGGCCGCCGAACATGCGGCGATCCCCATCGGTGGGGACGTCGCCGTCTTCGGTGCAGGCCCCGTTGGCCTCATGGCCATCGCGGGGGCGCGCATGCTCGGCGCGGGCTCGATCATCGCCGTCGAGACCGTGCCGAAGCGACAGGAGCTGGCCCGGCACTTCGGAGCGGACGCGATCGTCGACTTTCGCACGGTCGACACGGTGATGGAAATCCATCGCCTGACGCACGGTACCGGCGTCGACTCATCCATCGAAGCGCTCGGTTCCTCTGCCACGTTCGCGAACTGCGTTCGTGTCACGCGGCCCGGTGGGACGATCTCGAACGTCGGTTACCATGGCGAGGGGGAGTTCGTCGGCATCCCCCGCCTCGATTGGGGAGTTGGGATGAGCGACCAAACGATCCGTACCGGTCTATGCCCGGGCGGACGGGAGCGCATGGGCCGGTTGTTGCGCCTGCTCGAGCGCGGAAGGATCGATCCCACGCCTCTCACGACCCACCGGTTCCCCTTCGATGAGATCGAACGGGCGTTCGGGATGATGGCGTCCAAATCGGACGGGATCATCAAGCCGCTCATCGAATTCAAGTGAGGCCCATGCCGTGGGTGCCTCCCCTCTCTCGGAGTCTCCACCAGGAAAGGTATGGGCCGCCGGCCCGGCAGCGTCAATAGAGCCCTCCGCCTCGCTCGATCCAATGCCCGACTTCCCCCACTCAGGGCCGTGGTTCGAGGCGCTCGTCGGCGCGCTCCCGCTTGGGCTGGCCACGGTCGGGCCGGAGGGTCAGTTGCGATGGACCAATCGAACGTGGCAGATGCACACGCGCCTGGAGACCCACCGCCCGCCAGGGCGAGTGGACGAAGTGCTCGGGATTGCGGGAGCCGCGTATCGAGAGACGCTGCTCCGCTGGGTTCGGGACGGCACGGCCGGGGTGCTCCGGTCGGTACCCCTCGCGCGAACGGGATCGGCGGAGGTGAGTTACGCCGACATCGAAGTTCGGCTCGTCCCGCCCATCGCACCGGATTCCGACCGCCTCGTCGTCCTCCACGACGTGACCGATCGGGCGATCGAGCACGACCGGGCGCGCCTGTTCTACGAGTCGTTCCTGACCTCGACCAACGCGATCGAGATCACGGACGACAAGGGGATCCTCGTCGACGTGAATCCGGCGTTCGAGCGGGTCTACGGCTACTCGCGGGCCGAGTGCATCGGAAAGAGGCCGAACATGGTCCGGAGCCATTCGACCCCGGCGGAGGTGTACTCACGTCTCTGGGCGGACCTCCTCGATCCCTCCCGCGGATACTGGTCCGGAGAGATCATGAACCGGGACCGCTGGGGACACGAACGTCTCGTCCTGCTCACGATCAGTGCGGTCCGGGATGATCGGGGAATCATCACCCACTACCTGGGGGTCGCGGTGGATCTGACCGAACAGCGGATCTGGCAGCGCAGCGCCGCCCACGCCGATCGCCTGGCCTCGATCGGTCAGCTCGCGGCGGGGGTCGCCCACGAGATCAACACCCCCCTGACGAACGTGATGCTGGTCGCGGAGTCCCTCCGTCGACGGAGTCGGGATCCGTGGGTGCTCGCCCGGGTCGATGCGATCACCGCTCAGATCGACATCGCCGCAAGGATCGTACGGGGGCTGCTCGACTTCGCCCGTCGGTCCGAGCCCCAGATCGTCGCCCTCGATCTCGTCGAGGTCAGCCGCGCCGCGCTCGACTTCCTGCGGGGCAAGCAGTCCGCGAACATCGAGGTCGAGGAGGCCTACCCGACGACCCCCGTCCCGGTCGCAGGGGATCGGGGCCAGCTCATCCAGGTGCTCACGAACATTCTCAACAACGGCTACGAGGCCATGGACGGAGCTCCCGGCGGTCGCCTGCGGATCGAGGTCCGGGCGGTGGACCGCATGGCCGAGGTCGAAGTGACGGACTCGGGCCCGGGGATCTCCGCCGAGGTGGTCGAGCACCTGTTCGAACCGTTCTTCACCACCAAGCCGGAGGGGCGCGGCACGGGGCTCGGCCTCGCGCTCAGCCACGACCTCGTCCAGGCGAATCACGGTCAACTCCTGGCGCGGAACCGGCCCGAGGGTGGAGCGAGCTTTCTCGTGCGGCTGCCGCTTGCGACCTCTCCTCCTCCGGACACCTAGAGCGGTCGGTTCGGCCAGGACCCAGAACGGCTTTGTCGGTTTCCGCTCCTCGTGGTGGCATGCGCCTGTTGCTCGTGGACGATGATGCCGTGATCCGAACGGAACTCGGCGAGCTGCTCCGAGACGATGGCCACGAGGTCCGGGACGCGCCCTCGGTCCCGAAAGCGATCGAGATCCTCGAGGGAGAAGCGATCGATCTCGTACTCACGGACCTCAAGATGCCACGCCACAGCGGGCTCGAGCTCCTCAAGGAGGTACGCCGCCGCTGGCCGGAGATCCTCGTCGTCGTCGTGACGGGGTACGCGACGGTCGAGACCGCCGTCGAAGCGATGAAGCTCGGAGCGTTCGATTACGTCCGCAAGCCGTTCCGCTTCGAGCAGGTGCGCTCGATGCTCGATCTGGCGGCTCAGGCGATCCAGTACCACGGCCAAGGAGGCCACGTTCAGGACATCGACCGCACGCTCGAGGCGTGGACGACCACGGACGATCTGGACGTGCTTCACCTGACGGACCGGACGGTGCGCCCACGTCCCCGGGTCACCGTGGTCTCCACCGGGCTCGACCAGCCGGCAGAGATCCATGCCCACGTCGAGGCGTTCCTCGCGGACCGACCCCGCGGCGCCGTCCTCCTCGAGGGGGCGGAGCGCCTCTTCCGAGCCCATCGGCGCGGTGACGTCATCCAGTTCATCGAACGACTGAGGCAGCAGCTCGAGCGCCGAGGTCCGTTGATGGTGACGTTCGACCCGGGCTCGATCGCGGTCGCCGACGTGGTCGACCTGAGGGCCCGAGTGCTCGCGGAAACGACGCGGGCGACCCTCGAGGCGCTCTCAAACCCGCTGCGCCGCTCGATCCTGCGGCGCGCCTCCCAGGGCCCGTGCACGTTCACGGAGGCGATGAGCGCGGCCGGGATCGACGAGACCCCGAAGATCTCCTTCCATCTGCATCGCCTGGAGGAGGACGGGCTCCTGGTCCACTCGGCGGAGGAATACCGGATCACCCCGCGCGGCCGGGAGGCGATGGCGGTCCTCGTAGAGATGGACGCGATTGCGATCCGAGGGCTTAGCGGGAACCGGGTCCTCGCCGTGAGCCCGCGCTGACGGTACGACCCTCCGGGCAATCGATATCCTACGCCGTCGCTCCTCTCGAGACCATGGCGGCCGATCCGGCACCGGCCCCCACACGGTCGCTCGTCATCCTAGGCGCGGGCTACGCAGGGCTCACGGTCGCTCAGCAGGTACACCGACTCTCCCGGGGAAAGATCCCGATCGTCCTCGTCGACCGAAGCCCCGCCCACATCCTGCGGACCCAGCTCTACGAGATCGACCGGATCGCCGCGTCGGGAGGGAACCTCCGCCGATGGGCCGTCCCTCTCGCGTCGGTGCTCGAGAAGACCCGCGTCCAGGTCCGAACCGCCGGGGTCGAGCGCGTCGATCTGGCCGCGCATACCGTCCAGCTCGACTCGGGCACGATCGAGTTCGGAGCGCTCGCACTCTGTCTCGGGTCCGTCGCCGCGTACTACGGAGTCCCGGGGGCGGCCGAGCACACCCACAGCGTCTACCGGCTCTCCACGGCCCAGCGCCTCGCGACGGCGATCCGAGAGATGGAGATCGCCTCGATCGCGCTCCCCGGGGAGCGACGACCCCGGGTGCTCGTGGTCGGCGGAGGGTCGACCGGCACCGAGATCGCGGCCGAGATAGCGAGCACCGACTGGGCCGCGGTCACGAAGCCGGGAGCCCGGCGCCCGGACGTCCTGCTGCTGACCGGCTCGTTGCCGTTCCTCGTAGGCTTCCCTCCTCCGCTCATCGAGCACGCGCGGGAACTCCTCGTCCGGGCCGGGGTCTCGATCTGCTACGGTTGGAACGTCACTCGGGTGGAGCCGGATCGACTGCACTTGGAAGACGGCAGCGTGCTGCGCTTCGACATCGCGGTGTGGTGCGCCGGCCTCCAGGCGCCCCCGACGGTGGCGGAGCTTCCGGTCCGGCACGGCCGGGGAGGCCGCATCCTGGTCGAGCCGACGCTCGAGATCCCCGGCTATCCCGGATTGTTCGCCGTCGGCGACGTGATCGAGTTCCAGGATCCGAAGACCGGACAGCTCGTTCCCGCCACCGCCCAGGCGGCTCTCTCCGAGGCGCGCGTGGCGGCGGCCAACATCGTGGCGCGCTGGAACGGCACCGAGCTCCAGGCGTTCTCCTATCGCGAGCGAGGCGCGGCCGTGTCCATCGGCCATGGGGCCGGGGCCGCCGCCCTCGATCGACTCACCCTCTGGGGAAGCCCCGCGGCCCTCCTCAAGCGGCTCGTCCAGCGGGACTACTCGCACGCCGTGGAGCAGGGAGAAACCCGCCGAGTTCTGTAACGGGCCGTGTCGAACGAAGCCTTAATCGCAGGGACCCAATCGCCGGTGGGGGGACGATGAAGGCGATCGCGCTCGTGGGAGGCCTCGGGACCCGCCTGCGCCCGGTTACGTACGATCTTCCGAAGCAGCTGATTCCGCTCGCCGGGCGTTCGATGCTGTATCGGGCGCTCGATGTGCTCCCGGACGATCTCGACGAAGTGGTCCTCGCGACCGGGTACAAGGCCGAGCAGATCGCAGCGTACGTGCACGAGCACCCCTACCGGCTTCGGATCCGCACGGTCCCCGAAAGGCAACCGCTCGGGACCGGAGGTGGGATGCGCAACGTCGCCGACGGGATGTCCGATCCGTTCTTCGTGATCAACTCCGACATCGTTTCATCGGCCTCCGCGGCCGACGTCCTCCGGGTGCACGAACAGCGGAACGGGATCGGCGCTCTCCTGCTCGCACGGGTCGAGGAGACCCAGACCTTTGGGGTCGCCGCGCTCGGCGAGAACGACCGGATCACGCAGTTCGTGGAGAAACCCGCTCCGGGCGAGGCGCCCTCCCCGTGGATCAACGCCGGCATCTCCGTCTGGCGACGGGAGGTGCTCGACCGGATCCCGGCCGGCCGCGAGGTCAGCTTCGAGCGTGAGATCCTTCCCGGCCTGTTGGACCGTGGGGTGTACGGTGCACGCCTCGAGGGGTACTGGCAGGATGCCGGCACACCGGAGCGCGTGCTGTACGCCCAGCGGCTCCTCTTCGAAGCCGGGAAAGGGATCGAAGTCCACCTACCGTCCGGGGCGTCGGGGACGGGCCCGGTCTCGGTCGGGCCGGGCGCACGTGCGGTCGGCGCTACGTTCGGCCCGCTCGTTACCCTCGGGGAGGGCGTCGTGGTCGGGGACGAGGCTCGTATCTCCAATTCGATCGTGATGGAGGGGGCCCGGATCGACTCCGCCGCCACCGTGGTCGGTTCGATCCTCGGTCCGCGCGCGCACGTCGCGGCCGGGCACCGGGTCGCCGATCAGATCCTCGGCGCCGGCGGCGAAGCCTGAGTCACCGCGCCGGGCCTGTCACCACGACCTTCAGCGAGTCCTGGGGCCGCTGGGCGAGCCGAAACGCTTCCTCGATCTCCGCGAGCGGGACCCGGTGGGAAACGAGGTCATCGAGCGCGAGCCGCCCGTCCACGACGAGCTGCTGGACCGCGGCGATGTCGGCCTCGGTCGTCGCGTAGGAGGGCACGAGCCGGATCCCGCGCAGGTAGAGGTCCTGGAGATCGGCGTCCAAGCGGCTCCCGGAGGGAGGGACCCCGAAGAGGTTCACGGTGCCTCCTCGACGGGCGATGGACGTGGCGAGCGTCACGGTGGATGGGGCGCCCGTCGCGACGACCGCGAGATCGACCCCTCGTCCATCGGTCGCCCGATCGACAAGGTCGCGGACGGCAGACCGATCGGCCGGATCGATCGTGGCATCGATCCCTCCTCGCTCGGCCGCGAGCCGGCGCAACGGAGCGAGTTCGGCCCCACCGACCCAGGTGGCGCCCCGGGCGCGGGCCAGGCGGGCGTAGAGCAGACCGGCCGGTCCTAGGCCGATGACGAACACGGACGCCTCCGGAGGAAGCGCGATCCGTCGCAGGGCGGTCGCGACGCAGCCTCCTGGTTCGAGCAGGGCGCCGGCGTCCCACCCCACGCGTCGGTCGAGCGTCAGGACCGCTCCCTGGCGCACGTGGTCGGCGGAGACCCGGAACGACTCGGAGAATCCGCACGGGTCGAGGTTCGTCTTCGCATACGTCGGGCAGAACATGTAGTCCCCCCGGGCGCAGATGGGGCAAGCGAGGCACGGGACGTGGTGATGGACGAACACCCGGTCTCCGGTCTCGTGGCCCTCCACCCCCGCGCCGACGGCCTCGATCGTCCCGACCGGTTCGTGACCGAGGATTGCGCTCGCGGTGTAGCCGCCGCGCACCTTCTCCAGGTCCGTCCCGCACAGGCCGCATTCGGCCATCCGGACGACGATCTCACCGGGGCCGGCCACCGGCCGTGGAGCGTCGGCGACGCCCACCCGCCCCGGGGCGTCGAGCCGAGCGTACTTCATCGGGCTCGGGCCGCGAGGATGGCGGAGTCGAGGATATCGACGCCCTCGTCGATCTCCTCGCGCTGGATGATGAGGGGAGGGATGTACCGGATCGAGGAGCGGCCGCACGGCAGAAGGATCAGGCCGCGCCGATACGCCTCCTGCAGGATCCGGTCGCGGAGCCTCACCGCGGGTTCCTTGGTGGTCCGGCTCGTCACGAACTCGGTTGCGACCATGAGCCCGAGCCCACGGACGTCGCCGATCTCCTCGTACTTGCTCTGCAGTTCGCGCAGGCGGGTCTGAAGATACGCGCCTTGGGTCCGGGCGTTCTCGAGCACCCGCTCCCGCTCGATCACGTCGAGCGTGGCGAGGGCCCCGGCGACCGCGACCAGATTCCCTCCGAACGTGTTGGAGTGGGCTCCCGGCTTCGTGTAATCGAGGTCCGCGCGGAAGATGATCGCCCCTATGGGGAGCCCGCTCCCGAGCGCCTTCGCGGTCGTCACGATGTCCGGGACGATCCCGTGGTGCTCGATCGCGAACCAGCGTCCGGTGCGGCCGATGCCGGACTGCACTTCGTCATCGATGAAGAGGATCCCGTGCTCGTCCAGGATCGACTTGATCGCCGCGTGCCAGCCCTTCGGGGGAACGATGTACCCCCCCTCCCCCATGACCGGTTCCGCGATGAACGCCGCGACGTCGTCCGGCGGGATCGAGGTCTCGAAGTAGAGCTCCTTCAGGATCTTGGCGCAGTACAGATCGCAGCTCGGATACTCGAGCTTGTACGGGCATCGGTAACAGTAGGGAGCGGGGATGTGCTGGCCGCCTCCGGTGTAAGCATTGAACCGCGCGCGCTGGACCGGCTTGGACGTGGTCATCGTGAGCGCACCCAGGGTGCGCCCGTGGAAGGCCCCGATGAGGCCCACCGTCAGCGGTCGCTGGCGGTTCCATCGCGCGAGCTTCAGGGCGGCCTCGGCGCTCTCGGTCCCGCTGTTGGTGAAGAAGACCTTCTTCGCGTGGATGCCCGGTGCGATCGCTGCGAGACGTTCGGCGAGCCGGGTTTGGTTCTCGTAGTAGAAGTCCGTCCCGGCGAAGTGGGAGAGCCTTCCCGCCTGATCCCGGACCGCTTGAACGACCGCCGGATGCGAGTGTCCGACGTTCAGGACCGAGATGCCCGCGGCAAAATCGAGCAGCCGGTTTCCGTCCACGTCGGTGACCCAGACCCCGAGCGCGCTCTCCGCCACGAGGGGGGAGGTCTTGGTGGTCGTCGCCATCGAGGCCTCGTCGGCCCGGATGATGCGCTGCGCCTTCGGTCCCGGGATCGGAACCCGAATCAGCACTCCGCGATGGGGTGGCGTCGACGGGTCGCGAGGAGGCGGATCGGCCGTGGGGGAGGCCCGGCTTTTGCTCATGAACGCTCCGCGCGGCCCAGTTCTCCCGTGGGGTATAGCCTTCTCGGTGGTCGACGGCGGCGGTGCGTCGGGGGAAGGGCCGCGGTCGACCGGACCAGGGCCTCGAGGGCGCTGCTGGGAACCGTTCTCCCGGGGATCCGGACGACCGCCACGCTCACAGGCCGATCCAGAGCGCGGCAAGCGTGAGACCGAGGGAAAGCGCAGCGATCGGGAGACCGTAGCGCATGAATTCGGCGAGTCGGATGCGGATGCCGACGCGTTCGGCGCGATCCACCAGGATCAGGTTGCTGGCCGCTCCTAGGAACGTCACGTTTCCCGCGAGCGTGCTCGCCGCGCCGAGCGCGACCCATGGGATCGGGGTCGAGCCCCCGTACCCGAGGCCCGTGAGCACGGGGATCTGGAGGGCGACCCAGGGGACGTTGCTGACGACCTGGGAGGCGACGACGCTCGTGGCGAAGATCGACGGGAGCGCGGCGGTGCTCGAGCCGCTCGCCATCGGGATGCGAAGTACGGTCTCGAGGGAACCGATGACACCACCGGCGACGGCGCCGCCGACGACCACGAACAGTCCCGCAAAGAGCACAAGGATCCGCACTTCGACCGCGCGCAACATCCCGAGCCGGCCCGGGGATACGAACAGGGTCGCGAGTGCCCCGCCGAGGGCGATCTCCCAGATCGGGATCGGCGGGAGGCTGAAGGAGGCTCCGCCCACATCGAGCGCGATGAGGAAGATCATCGTCGCCGGAAAGAGGACGATCACCGGACGCCGCAGGATGCGGATCCCCCACTTCCCGTTCGGGAAGAGCCGCGGTGCCTCCGCGCGAAGCCGGTCATACTCGGGCGTCAGGGGTCCCATCCGGGTCGCGAACGCCCAGCGCACGAACAGGGCGCCGAGCACGATGCTGGCCGCGATCGGAAGCAGAAGGTAGCGCAGAAAGGTGCCCACGGGGGCCTGGAGCCCGCTCGAGATCGAGATCAACAGGTTCTGGGGATTCCCCATCGGGGTCAATGCGCTGCCGATCGTGACGGCGAACGCGACCGCGAGCAGCATCGGCTTCGCATCCAGCTTCGTCCGCTTCGCGACGCCGTAGAGGAGGGGTACGGCGAGCAGCACGAGCGCGTCGTTCACCAGGAACGCAGCGGCGATGGAGAATCCCACGAAGATCACGAACGGGAGGTCCGCCGGGGAGCGCGCTTGGCCGATCAACCAGCGGGCGGCATGATCGAGGACCCCCTGCCGTTCGAGCGCTCCCGCGAAGAGGAACAGTGCGAACAGGAACAGCAGGACGGGGGTGGCCTGGGTCAGCGCGGAGTACGTGCCGCCGAGCGACAGGGTGCCCGAAACAACGGTCGCTACGGCTCCCCCCACGAAGATCCCCCAGATGGGTGGTCCGCGGCCGAAGAGCTGGCGCACCACGATGGCGCCGAGCACCAGCGCCAGAATCGCGACGGCGATGTCGTTCGTCCTGGCTCCCCCCGCGAAGATCGCACAGGGGGCCGGCTACATAGCCGATGGACCCGAGGGCTCATGAACCGCGAGCGACCCCTTCACGTTGATGCGTCGCCGCCCGCCGACCGTTCCATCCGTGACCGTCGCACCGGGCGGGCGGATCCTCGCCCTCTCCGCGGCCTGGTACTCCGACGGAGCTCTTCGCCGACGGGAGGCCCGACGCGACCGACATTGCGTCGAGTGCCACTCGGCGCTCCCCACATCGCGGACCCCGTACTGCTCACGGATCTGTCGATGGAAGTTCCATGGGCACTACTTCTGGGACGCGGCCCGCATCTACGTCATGCGTCGCGATCGGTACACGTGTGCGATGTGCCGATCGCGCCGGCGGGCGCGCGAGCTCGAGGTCGATCACATCGTGGAGATCGCGCGCGGCGGAGCCGCGCTGGAGTATTCGAACCTGCAGACGGTCTGCCGATCTTGCCATCGTTCGAAGACCCGGGCGTTCCTCGCCTCGGTCGACCGCCGGGCAGGCCGAGCGCAGGCGGAGTCCCCGTAGCGTAGTCGAGATGCGGGCCGAGAACGGCAGGCACCTCGGGTTCGATGGGGGGTAGTAACAATCCCACTCCAGCCGATCCTGCAGAAGGGCGGAGCGGCGATCCGTTCCGTAGCCCAGTTTCACTGAGGGGTGAACGGTCCCCTGATGACCGACGAGCTATGCGTCGTCGTTGACGCCTCTAGGCCCGAGGAGCTCTTCGAGGAGGGAGCGTATTGACGTGTACCCCGTCCTCAAGGAGTCGGCCGCGGACTATCTGCTCGTCCAGGCGCTCGCGGCGCGCACCGTTCCCCGCATCGAGATCGACAGCCGTTTCGCGCGGGAGGCCTCCCAAGAGGAACGAGTGCGGTTCGAGCAGAACCTTCGAGACTACTACCAGGTCGCGAACGAGGAGGCCTCCGCGCAGATCCGGGTTAACCGCGTAGAGGGACGAAGGGCGTTCGTCCTCGGGGCGGTCACCATCCCCTGCGCCTCCACTTCGGTTGTGACGTCTACATCGTCGAGTTCCTGGCCCTGGTCGTTGTCTGGCTCCTCCTTTGGGACTCGATCGAGATGTTGCTGTGGGACGCGATGCTCCTTCGGATGCGGTACCGCGCGACCCGCAAGCTTCGGGACGCCACGATCCGCTACTCGCCGCGGCGTTCCCCCTCCGAAACTTCGCCCCTCCGTTGAAGCGCGGGCCACATCTCGTGAACCCGACACGAGCTTCATTCCGGCCGGAATCGCTTTGCTGGACCGACCCAGCGCGCCTCATCGGAGCCCGCCCCTCCACGCGTTGCACCCCCTGTGGCATCTTCCATCGTTCCCCATGTTGCGAGACGCAAAGTCGGGTGCCGCCCATCCATGCGCGTGAACCGCTTTGATCTCGCCTACTGGGAAGGGGCCCGTGAGGCCGCTCTTGCGATGTACGAGTACCTGCGCGACCGATGCGATGTGCCCGAAGACATCCGTGCCTACGCTGCCCGCATCCTCGCCGAATCGGCCGAGCGGAAGAACAAGGCGTTCCGTGAGGAGCTCCGACTACCGGTCGCGCCTTCCGGTGCGGAACGTCCATGCCGGCCCCACCCTGCGAGCAACGAGGCGTGAAGGCGACCTCGGGCCGAGGGCAAGACATCAGCGGTCCTTGGCGCGATCCCTTGCCGGCTGGGTCCACATTGGGTGGTCCTTGCGCCACCGCTCGATCTTCTCTTTGACCGCCTCTCGGATGAACTCGACCCGGTCGAACCATCTTCGATCCGTCTCGATGATGGTGACCATCTCTTCGTAAACTCCGTCTGGCAAGGTGATGCCGACTTTCTGGTAGCCGACCTCGGATCGCTTGAAGCCACGAGGCATCCGTGCCGGTGAGGAGTCTCTTCCCATAAAGTCCAAATAGTAGACGTGTAATGGCATGCCATAGCATCTTATGGCGCTACTCGGGACGCGCGACCCCATCGCTCGCCGTTCGAGGCTCCCGATTCCGAGCATCTGTACCGACAGCTCGTTCGCGGATGTTCTCCTAGGTCGAAAGAACGCAGAAGGTGGAAAAACATGAGTTGGGGTTCCAAGACGAAGGCGACGTTGGGCAAGACTGTACCCCTTTGGGTGGTGGCGGTGATGATGGCCGTTTCCGTGGGGGTCTCGGCGGTCGCGGCATCCGCGATCGTCATCAATTCTCAGGTGAGCGCCCAGGAGCGAGCCGTGGTGGTCACGGCGCAGAACCTGAACGACGTGACGTTCACTGCGTTGAACCTCGTGCCGGAACCGTACACGGCCGTACCTCAGGTCAGCAGCCCGACCGCTCCCGTGATCCTCACGGGGAACGACCAGAACGTCATCAGCACAGGACCGAGTGGACAGGGCTACGTCCGAGGCGATGTTGCGGTGCAGCTCGAGTTCAACTTCTCGGCGAACCCGGAAGCGGTGATTGGCGTTACCTCCCAGTACCTCTACGACAACCCTGCCCCTCAGGTCTGGCAGGTCACCACGTACGTGGAGCTGGCGAGCGGAATGGCTCCCACGAACTTCACGTTGAGCGTCGATCTCGGGCTCTCCATTTCCCTTGCGACCGTTGACATCACGATGACAGCCTCTGCCTACGTGGACCCACTTCCGGCAATCCCTCTTCCATCAGCTCCGGGACCGGTCGGTGGTTCCGTCGTGGTGGTGGATCCCGTCGCTTACGTCACGAACGATGTGGACAGCGGCTTCTACAGCTACTGGGCCATCGACAACTACACGATGTCCTTCGAGATGTGGCAGGAGCCGAACGGCACGTTCTACTTTGTCCAGGCCTATCTCGGGACCGCCACGACCTATGCCGGCGTTGTGAGCCCGGGGGCGGAAGCGACTGAAGGGGGGGCGATCGGATCGGCCTACGTCGCGTACTTCTCGGGATACATCTCGGGATGGGTGACGGGCACGTTCTCTCCCAGCGTGCCCACCAGCGGATTCCTGGGGATCTACAACTTCGGCGGTTCCGAAAGCAATCTCGGAACTTCCACGGCGCACTACAGTGGAACGCCCGCTCCCGATGCTGTGAACTGGCCTAATCTCTACTTCTCGGGCACTCCCACCTACTCCACGACGCCGTTCGCCTTGGCGTACTTCTTCGGAGGGCAGACCTGGATCGACGCGGGAAGCGTACCGCAAGTGTCCAGCGGGAACATCCTGCCGCCGATGAGCATCTTCTTCCAAGTGAGCGCGGGAAACTCCGCCGGCTGGAGCGTGTACGGCGCGGACGCGTATCTGACGGTCGACAGCAGCGCGCCCGGTAGCTTCGCGGTCCTTGGGGTGAACTACTTCAACCCAACGCCGCCCAGTTCCGAGCCGTCGTTGGCGGCCACGAACTATGCTTCCGGCACGCCACGCATCGTCATTTTCATGAGCGACAACAACAACCTGTTCATCTATCCCACGGGGGGGCCGCCCACCAACTATGCCGCATGGCTGGCGGCCGAGACCGCGGACGGGGCCACCGTGACCGGCGTCTACATTGTCGCGGACACCTCCCAGCCGGTGCCATACACCACCGATGTCACGTCGTTCCAGTACAACGGAGTCTTCCTGATTTCGTAGCGAAACTAGGTGTCCCGTTGGAACATTGTGGGTAGTGGGTATGAGGGCAGGTCAATCCTACGTAGTGTCAGGCGGCCGAACCGACCAGAAAGTCCGTTCGCGAGGCCGCCATGGGATCCGCGGTTGGTTAGGGGGCCTGGCTGTTCCGGTCATCGCCATCCTTGTCGCCGGGATCGCAATCGCGGCCGTCATCGTTTTCTACCACTACCCGGTCAGTTCCCAGGGCAAAGCTCCCCAGTTCTACTTGGAGCAAGGCTCCAACTACGACACCGCCAACAGCCTCGGCCTTTTCCACGCCACCTCGCAGGGCACGCCCTCGAATATATCGGGCGGAACGACCCTCTTCGTCAATACCACGTTCGGGTCCAGCGACACCTACCTGCTCAATGTCCTCGACGTTTACAATGCCACGTCGGCGACGCTGCATAAGCCGGTGTATCTCTGGGTGAACGGAACTCTGCCGACGGACGTGTGGATGTACTACGCCAGTTCACCGATCACGTTCACCGGCAGCCCTACCCCTCCCACGCTGTCCGGCACGAACTGGACCAGTGGCGCACAAATATCTCTCAGTGTCAACGCCGGTCCGGCCGTTGAGGTGTACTTTGCCTTCGTGCTGACGGGAACGGCTTCGGGTGTCGGGGATCTGTACTTCCAGTACAGCATTACAGGCTAACCCGGGGAGCATGGGGAATCCGCCGACCTGAGGAGGCGCCCACGGTCTAACGGTGAGAATGAGAGATCGAATCGGGACGCATCAGGGGTGAAAACCTGCTTGTGGAGCTTCCGGCGAGGTCGTCCCGGTTCGCCCGCGCCCTACTGATGACGGGCGTGGCGGCGCTACTTGTCGGGCCGACCTACGGCACCGCCTCCGGCTCGTTCTTCTCCCAACCGACTCCGACGGACGGGGGGTCCGTCATCCATTACGGGTTTCTGGTCGGCACTAACGGGATCGGTCCCCAGGTATACCTCGCCCACGGCTCCGACTACGCGTTCTTGACCGCCAACGGCTGGGTCTACGCTACCGAAAGCGGTTCTCCTCCGAACCTCGTCGGCGGCACGGCCATCTACGCCAACACCACTAAACCGAAGGGCTGCAACAAGCCGGCCTTCCAGATTGACAATACCCTCACCTCCAAAGCGGAACTGTGGATTAACGGCTCGTCGCTGCCTAGCGGTGACGCCATGTACCTGAACACCTCGGTCGCTTGGACCTCGGGAACCGAGATCGGTTTGGCCCCGGGCACGCGGGCCCTCGTTCTGAGTTTTTGTATGAAAAGCAAGACCGCGACGACCATTGACCTGCTCTTCTCCTACGCCCTTGCCTCCGGAGCCCTCGTCGTCTATGCATACCCCCTCAAGATCGATCTGTGAGGGCCGTTAGCGACCCGCGATTCTGGACCACCATCCCTTGATTTCGGTCGATCGGAGCGACCTTCCGGTTTCCCGATCCGCCGGCTTCCCGGCCCGCCACCCAGAGCGGCCCTCGTGCCACCGGCTCCGGACCGAGTCCTTGACTCCGAGTCGAAAAGTCGAATCCTCATCCCTTCCAGGTGGATCTCGTGGCGTGGCTTCTCCTCGGAACCAGGCCGCGGATGCGGGTTATCTCCTACAGGCTGTAGGAGGAGGTAGGAGGGGTCCCACCGCATCCTCGGAACGCTCGTTTTCGATAGACCTCGCTCTGGGGGGTCAACCCGGTCGACCCGAGGAAGGCGGCCTCCGTAGCCAACGCGAAAGGTCGGCAAAGCGATGCTGCCTCTTCGCCCGCGATAGGCGCGGACGGCCGCGTGTCTTCCGCAAGTCGGCCTCGGACCACGGGCTCGGAGTGTTCGAGGCTTCGGGGAATCGGGAGGGCTTCGCCGCGGACGTGAGGGAGTCGATCTTGAGCTAGGGCCCCGATGCTCCCGACCTCTACGCAGGCACACCTGCTACGGCCCCGTTCTTCCTCTCCTCGCCCGCTCTCTTGCTGCGGGTTCGGAGACTTGGACCTATCCAACCGTTCACATTCCCGACTGAGCGGTTCCTCGAATCGTCACCCGACTCCTCGGGGGCCCGCTCCGAACTGGTCGCGTTCATCTCGACCTCGGACGAGAGGGCTCGGGCCGAACTCATGACATTACCACGCCAGCGATCTTGGGGTTCGGTGCTTGAAGCGTTCGTCCGGCATCGAGATCGGAAGTGCCTCTTCGATAGCAAGGGCGGAATGGTTCGTCGGCATGCCCGCGTTCGCAAGTCGCGAATCGTAGGCCTCGGCAAGGAAGCGAACCGCATCGAGGCGGGGCGGGTGCTCGGACAGACGGTCGTCGGCGGGAAGGCAAAGACCTACGTTGATTGGAAAGCGCGGCTGCTTGCGATGGGGAGAGCTGAGGCCAAGAGTCTCGACCTTCCGTGGTCGACGGTCACCCGATGGAAGCGGAGACTCCGTTCGGGCCAGCGCCTCGCGAATGGGCATGGCGGGAAGGTGCTCGATAGGGTGACGGTGGTCCTCATGTTCGAGGGCGAGGCTGACTGGGTGGACACGTCGTACAGCAAGCTGCATCAACCGAACAGCACGCACAGCAGTGGCAGCACCCTTCAGGACAGTCACAGCACGCGCACGAGGGCCGCCTGATAGGGGCGCGTGGTCTCGGCAATCTCCCTGGACTTGTCATCCGCTGCTCCGTTCGCCTACCCTTCGTTCCCCGCCGCCAGCTTCTCCAACTTCCCCGACCGCCCCAGGGATATCTGTGGCCGCCCCTGGTAGTCCTTCACCCAACCGTCGGTGATGAGAACACGGTCGCCCTCTTGGACGAGCTCGACCTCCAAGCCCCAAAGGACCAAAGCGATCTCGCCCGTCCCGTCCTTGAGGACCCCGCTACGGACCTTCTTCTTCCCACCGGCCCGCTGCTCGACCTCGCGGACGGGTTCAAGGCGGACAACTGTGGCCTCGATGGTCGCCACACGAGAGGGTCGGAGGTCGGAGATGAACGTCGCAGGGAGCCTGCTGGTGGGCATGGTCCCGAGTAGCCCGCGACGTGCATAGACCTTACGCCGAATGTCGACCGAGTTTGGGATGGTATCGGCTGGGAGGTAATTGGTACTACCCCTCGGGTTCGATGGGCTCGGCCGGATTCGAACCGGCGATCTTCGCTGTGTGAGAGCGACGTCTTAACCGCTGGACTACGAGCCCGCGCGCAGAAGCGAGGGTCCTCCGACCTTTAAGACTACTACAGAGGGAGCAGGAGGAAGGCGGGCACGAGGAGGCTCGCCGCGACCGTCAGGATGAGGCCGCTCCCAAGCGCAAGGCTCCCGGCGTCGGTCTCGGCGTAGCGCACCACGAAGTACAGCGTCGTGTCCATCGCGGTCGCGCCTCCCATCGCGGCGAGTCCCTCCCCCTTCACCCGTCGCCCCACGATCGGAGCGAGCACCATCGTCAGGTTCTCGCGGAGGAAGTTGGCGAGGAAGGCGACGAGTCCCAGGGTCGCGCCGAGCCGCGCCGCGACGAGGGGACCATCGAGCGTGTACCAGCCGAACCCGAAGGAGATCGCGAAGCTCGCCGCGGCGTCGGTGCCGGTCGCGAGCGCATAGATGGCCCCGGCGAGGAGCGCACCGGTGAGGGCTGCGACCACCGGGACCCACACCCGGCGCAGGGTCTCCCAGTGCAATCGGATCCCGAGGCCCACCAGTGCGAGGAGGATGTACAGGGCGTACGGGATCGCGCTAGCCGCGGGCAGTGGAAGGACGAGCGCCACGGCGTAACCGGCCAGCAGCGCCCCGATCAGGGCGGCGGAGAGCGGAACGCGTTCGGACGCCGGGAGCACCGCGCGAGCGGGACCGACGACCGCGCGATGCGGCAGCACCGCGTAGATCGCGAGCGTGCACGCCAGGATGAGGCCGGCGAACCCGATCGCCAGCGCCACGGCCGGAGCGAGCGTGGCGGGGCTGACGTCGGTCAGCGAGGCACCGAGGAGGAAGACGAGCGCGACGATGGTGGCGATCGTGGCGCGCAGGATCCACGGAGTGCTCGGGCGCCAACGCCATCCGACGAGGTAGCCCGCGGCGAATGCGACGTAGAGGAACGGATCGAACTCCACCGTCGGCTCAGCCCTTCCATCGGCGGACGCTCGATGCGGGCGGCGCGCCGGGAACCCCTCGGCCGAGACGGACGGTGGCGTCGCGCGCAGCCCCGTAGCTGACGAACTCGATCGGAATCCCCGTCTCCTCGGTCACGAAGGAGAGGAAGGCGAGCAGCTCCGCAGGAAGCGCCCCGGCGCCTTCCTCATGGAGGCGCTCGAGCCGTCGCGGGTGAAACTCCCCCCACGCGGGCAGTCGCTCGTAGATGGGGCGGACCTCGCCGAGATCCTCCGCGGAGGTCGGCGGCCGGTCCGTGAGCGAGGAGCCATCGGGGAGCTCGTACCGCACGCAGACGGGAACCTCGGCGAGGCCCCCGAGCACATCGACCTTCGTGATCGCGAGAGTGGTGAAGCCGTTGAGCCGGGCCGCATAGCGCAGCAGGACGAGGTCGAGCCAGCCGCACTCCCGGGGCCGCCCGGTCGTGGCGCCCCGTTCGCCGCCGACGCGTTGCAGGTACTCCCCGAGCTCGCCTTCCACCCGCGTCGGGAACGGTCCCGCTCCGACCCGAGTCGAGTACGCCTTCGCGACGCCGATGATCCGGTCGACGGCGAGCGGGGGGATCCCGCTGCCGACCAGGGCACCGGCGCTCGTGGGATGGGAGCTCGTGACGTACGGATAGGTGCCGAAGTCGATGTCGAGGAGCGCGCTCTGGGCGCCTTCCAGCAGGATCCGGTCGCCCCGGCCGATCGCCTCCCATAGGATCGGTTCGGTCGGCCCGATGTACGGGGCGAGCCGGCTACCGACCTCGATCAGGGTCGACGCCAGCTGTTCGCGCGGAGGAAGGTTCGGGAGCTGGGTCTTGCGGGCGTAGAGCAGTTCGAGCCGTTGATGCAGAGTCGCGGGGCGGTCGAGGTCCCCGAGCCGGATCCCCCATCGGCCGTACCGATCGGAGTACGCCGGGCCGATCC
>JABEUK010000134.1 GCA_013044425.1 Thermoplasmata archaeon
GGGGGGCGGCGAAGGGACTCGAAATGCTCACGATCGCCGAGAACTTCGCGCGCCGGATCGGCGGGACGCGGGGGTAGGGGCGCCCCGACGCGAGGACGGCGGCTCCTCCGCCGACCAGATGTACCAAGTGCCGTGCGCCTGACTGAGCCGATGGCCCTCTGCGTCGTACAGATTGCCCTCGGCGAACGCGAGGTGGCGGCCCCGTCGGAGCACGTCGCCTCGGGCCCGGAGCACCGCGTCCTCGCGCGCTCCCCGTAGGAACTCCACGTAGAGCGAGGTGGTCGCGGTCGTCTCACCCTCCCCGAGGGTGGTGACCACCGCCCCTCCCATCGCGGTGTCGAGGATCGTGGCGTAGACCCCCCCGTGCACGACCCCGTTGATGTTCAGGTGCCGCTGGTCGACCGTACCGGCGACCGTGCAGTAGCCCTCCCCGGACTGTTCGGCGTCGATCAGGAATCCCACCGTTTGATGGAACCCCCCGAGACGGTTCGCCCGCGCGAGATCGCGGGGAGAGCGGTACGCCACGGGCCGCGGTGCCGCGGGCGGTCGCGTCATCGTCCGTGGGAGTCCCCGTGGTGGATAAGTACTGCGCGCCGTCCTCGGGGAGATGCGCATGGCGAGGGGCATCCCGGGCCGGGCGACGTACGAAGCCGCTCCGAACATCGCCCTCGTGAAGTACTGGGGTGTCCGGGATCCGGAGCTCGCCCTCCCGTACAACTCATCGCTCTCGGTTACGCTCGATCGGCTCCGGACCCGCACAACGGTGGTGTTCGACCGAGCTCTATCGGAGGATCGGTTCGTCCTCGACGGAACGCTTCAGCGCGGCGGACCGCTCTTGGCGGTCTCTGCCTTTCTCGATCGGGTGCGCGCGATCGCGCACACGCCGACGCACGCGCTCGTCCGCTCGACCAACAACTTCCCCACGGCGAGCGGCATGGCGAGCAGCGCCAGTGGCTTCGCGGCGCTCGCGGGAGCGAGCACCGCGGCCGTGGGTCTCGATCCGAGCGATCGATCGCTCTCCCAGCTCGCCCGCTATGGGTCGGGCAGTGCCTCGCGCTCGATCTTCGGGGGGTTCGTGGAGTGGCGCGCCGGCACGCGCTCGGACGGCCGGGACTGCTACGCGCGGACGCTGTACCCACCGGGGTACTGGCCGTCCTTTCGCGATCTCGTCGTGCTCATCGACGCCGCTCCGACAAAATCCGTGCGCTCGGCCGATGCGATGCAGACCTCCGTGCATACCTCCCCGTACTTCCCCCGGCGTCAACGCGAGCTACCGGCTCGGACCCGAAGCATGATCCGCGCGATCCGGGACCGGGATGCACCGACCCTGTTCCCCCTCGTGATGGAGGAATGCGATAGCTTCCGCAACGTCTGCGAAACGACGGCGCCATCGCTCGACTACCTCACGGCCTCCTCGCGGGCGATCATCTCCGAGGTGCGCGCGCTCAACGAAGAGGCGGGGCGGCCCGTGGCCGCGTACACCCATGATGCGGGCGCCCACCTGCACGTCTTCCTGCTCGCACCGGACGCGCCCCGGGTGCGCCGCCGCCTCTCGCGAATCCCCGGCATTCGCCGGATGCTCTTGCTCCGGCCGGGTCCGGGCGGGCGGCGTCTCGCCTAGCGGATGTGGCGGTCGAAGTCCGCCGTCGGCACCTGAAGCCCGATCGAGGTCAGGAGCGGCGTGACCTCGTGGATGTATCGCTCGCGTGCTTCCTCGTTCGTCCAACGCTTGAGACCGTACTCGATCGCTCGCCGGCTCGTGTCGGAGTTGGAGTGGCCGAACATGTCGAGGGCACGCGGGTACCACTTGTTGACCGCGGCCTGGGCTTCGTCCTTCGAGCCCGAGTACTTCGGTCCGTACTGCGCCATCCGGCGAAGCACGCTGAACCCGAAGTTGAGGTGGAGCTGCTCCTCGGAGAGCATCAAGGGCATCGCCCGCGCGAGCGGGCCGTACGAGCACTCTTGGAAGGAGCGAAGCTGGTAGACTCCGACCCGGTCCACGAGGCAGGTGAAGGCGCCGACATCGCTCCAGCGTTCGAACTTCATGTTGAACGCGTCGAGCTTGTGCTCGCCCTCGCGCTTCGTCAACAGCTCATCGATATCCTTCTGACCGTCTTCGCCGAAGTCGCGGAGGACGCGGCACGCCTGGAGCCCGTGGCGCGCTTCGTCCGCGACGATGCGCGCTTCGATCCATCGATCCTCGAGCGTCGGGGCCGAGTCGAGCCAGGGGCGGTGCTGTTGGATCGAGGCGAACTCGGTGTCGGCCTGGACCACCATGAGTCGAATGACGAGCTTGCGCATGTCACCGGGGAGTTCCTCCCCCGACTCGTACTTACGAACTCCCGCGGACGAGCCCCACAGGATCTCGCGCACGGGCTCTACGGTACCGCCCTCCTGGATGATCTTGGAAACGTTCGCCGCCGGTGTGGAGGCGGGCGGTACCGGTCGCGGAGGGGTCGGTGCGTGCATCGGGTGCTCCTCGCGTGGAGTCAATCGATCAATGCCCCTTAAAGCTGGGCTTGCGCTTTTCGAGGTAGGAAGCGATCCCTTCCTTGGCGTCCTCCGTGACGAAGAGGCGGTTCTGCAGCTCCCGTTCGAGGGCAAGACCAGAGCTCAACGGCATTTCGACCCCTTCTTGGACCGAGCGCTTGATCAGGCTGATCGCGCGCGAGGGGCCCTGCGCGAGACCGCTCGCGAACGTTTGGACGTCCGCGGCGAACGTCTCCTTGGGATAGATGTAGTTGATGAGTCCCATCGCGAGCGCTTCGTCCGGGCCAAGGAGTCGACCCGTGATCATTAGATCGAGCGCCCGGGAGCTGCCGATGAGGCGGGGAAGGCGCTGCGTTCCACCCGTCCCGGGGAGCACCCCCAGGTTTACCTCGGGGAGACCGATCTTCCCGGAGTCCTTCGCCATGATGCGTAGATCGCAGGCGAGCGCGATCTCGAGGCCGCCTCCGACGGTGTGACCGGGGAGTGCCGCGATGACGACCTTCGGGGTCTGCGCGAACTTGTTTAGGGTCTCCTGGCAGAAGAGGCAGAACATCGCCTTGAAGTCCGGCTGGCTCTTCTTGAGCATCTCGATGTCGGCGCCGGCGCTGAAGAATCCCGCGAGGGTGCTCGTGAGCACGATCACCTTTGTGCGGTCGTCGAAGCGCAGCTCCTCAAGAGCCGCGTCGATCTCGTGCATCATTTCGAGGTCGTAGGTGTTGGCCTTCGGCTTCGCGATCTCGATGTAGCCAACCCCGGTGTCGACCCGGGTCCGAACAAACTTCCCTTGCATGACCGTACCTCGGTTTCCTTCGGTGGGTGCCCTCACGAAACGCCGGCCCGTTTAACGCCGACGCACTGCGGCCGAGGCGATCCGCTCCTCCACCCGGCCGTCCGGGTGGCCGATCACGACCCGGTGGGCCATCCCGGGGAACAGGCCGGTCTCGACCACTCCCACCGATGCACGGAGCTCGGCTGCGGTCGTCCGAGGGTCCTCGAGGGGTCGGGGGGGATGCAGATCGAGAATCTCGTTGCCGTTGTCGGTGACGTACGGCACTCCCTCCGGGAGCAGGCGGAGCTGGACCCGGTACCCTTGTGTGCGGAACCGTTCGGCGAGGACGTCACGCGCAAACGGGACCACTTCCACCGGGATCGGGGCCTTCTCTCCGAGCCGGGTGACGAGCTTGCTCGGGTCGACCATGATGACCAGCTCTTCGGAGAGAACCGCGAGCAGCTTCTCGCGGAAGAGCGCGCCTCCTCCGCCCTTCGTCAGATCGAGCGTTTCGCTGACCTCGTCGGCCCCGTCGACCATGACGGTGAATCGATCGCCCTCGCGCAGTCCCCGGACCGGGAGCCCGAGAGATCGGGCGAGTTCCTCGGTGACTCGGGAGGAGCACACGAACTCGAAGCCGCGTCCGTTAGGGAACCGTTCGGCGATCGCCCTCACGGCCCAAGCCGCGGTCGAGCCGGTCCCCAACGCCACTCGTCCCGGGGTCAGGCGCGCGACCACGGAGCGGGCGGCCGCGGCCTTGGCCGCATCGCCGGAATCGTCCATCCTCCGACGCCCACGGCTCCCGCGCTCTTGAATCTCTCCTCTCCCGGCAACGGTAAAGTGTCGCCACGGCTCGACCCTCCGATGGAGCGCCCTTCCTCCGCACCGGTCGTGATTTCGATCGGGGGGTCCGTGATCTGGACCGGGGAGGACGACGCCCGCTACCTCGATGGACTAGCGACGCTGCTACGCCGTACGGGCAAGCGCCGACCGATCGGCGTCACCACGGGAGGAGGTTCGATGGCGCGTCAGTACATCGAATTGGGGCGAAAGCTCGGATTGACCGAGGTCGAACTGGACGAGATCGGTATCGACGTCACCCGTCTGCACGCGCGCCTGTTGGCCGGGCGCATCGGGCCCCCGACGCCGGCCCACCCACCGACGACCGTCGCAGCGGCGGTGCAGGAGATCCAGCGCGGGCCCCTCGTGGTCATGGGAGGCACCGAGCCGGGGCACACGACCGATGGTGTGGCCGCGCTGCTCGCCGTGAGACTTCGGGCCACCCGCATCATCAATGCGACGAGCGTCAACGGGATCTACGATCGAGATCCACGGACCCACCCGGCCGCCAAGAGGTTGGAGCGGCTCTCCTGGGAGAGGTTCCGCGAGATCGTCCACGCCGGGGCGTCCTCGGCCGCGGGCCAGCAGTTCCCATTCGACCATCTCGCCGTCAACGTGCTGGCGCGCGCGAAGATCCCGCTCGCCATCGTCCAGGGACGCGATCTCGCCAACCTCGAACGCGCGATCGAAGGGCGGTCCTTCGACGGCAGCCGTGTGGAGTGAGCTCCCCTGGCCATAACGCATTTAGTCGAGAACCGATGGGCGCGGGCGTGTAC
>JABEUK010000135.1 GCA_013044425.1 Thermoplasmata archaeon
CCACGACCCCAAGTTGATGAACAAGAAGCGTGTCAGGAGGCGTTGAGGGCGGCAAGATCTCCTGACAGTTTAACCGGCAACATGTCCTGACATACTACAACTAGAGAACGGAGAAGCGGACCTCCCGGGGCGGGCCGTGTTTCATTTCTTGGTCCCCGTAACATGGCGCCTCCTAGCCCCGGGCGTGACGGGCCTAGAGTTTTCCGATGGCGGAGGTAGGCCGCGGCCCAGGTTCCTGACCACCCACGAGCGCCGGACTCCTCTGGGGCGTAACTAAGATTCTGACCCACCGCGGGGCTTCGGCCGCCCGGCGGCCGGTTTCGAGCGTTCCATCATCCCCCCTTCCCGTTTATGAGGTGGGCAAGGTCTCCTGCACCGATGGACCATGCGATTGTCACAGGGGCTCTGGATGTTCCCGGCGGGCAGATCTCTTTCGAGGAGGGGGGGCAGGGCCGGCCGATCGTGCTCCTCCACGAAGGAATCGCGGACCGTCGGATGTGGAATCGCGAATTCTCACTCCTGACGCGCGACCATCGCGTAGTGCGCTACGATCTGCGGGGGTATGGGAATTCGACGCCCGCGACTTCGGACTATTCTCCCGTCCGCGACCTGGTGGCCCTGCTCGACCATCTGGATTTCATGCGGCCCCTGATCGTCGGTCCCAGCGTGGGGGGAAAAATCGCCCTCGACCTGACTCTTGCGACCCCCGAGAGGGTGGGAGCACTGTTGCTCATCGCTCCCGGATATTCAGGCATGGATTACGACCACGTCCCCGGCGGGAAGGCCACCTTCGAACGCGACGAAAGGCTCTCCAAGGCGGCGGCCGACGCCTGGGCAGCCGGAAAGCTCGAGGAGGCCACCGAGCATCTTAGGGAGCTGTGGGCCTCGTCGCTCACCGGAAGCTCGCTCGACCTGTTCCGGACCATGGTCCGGGACAATGCGGCGGAAATCTTCGAGGAGCGCTCCGGTCGACACGAGACGCGGGAAGGAGCACCCGCCGCTACTCGGTTGAAGGAGATTCGGGTCCCGACCCGGATCCTGGTCGGAGACCGTGACAATCCGGCGATGCCGCACTGCGCGAACTTCCTGGCGCGAGGTATCGCGGGGGCCCAGGTCCAGCTCGTTCCCGGTGCGGACCACCTCTTGAACCTCTCCCGGCCGGACGCCTTCGACACCGCGCTCCGCGGATTCATCGAGAGTCTTCCGGCCCCTCGCGAGTAGACGCGCGGAGATCCTCGATGGCCGGTGGCTCGAGGACGTCCCACATCGCCGCGAAGGTGCGTACTCGGCCTCCTCCGGAGCGCGGCCGACGCGTACCCGCTCTGCGCCTCACGACCAAACCGCTCTCGCCGGGCACGTGGCGCGCGTTCGCGAGACTGGTGGAGAAGCACAACGGGATCTTCGGCGGGTGCTGGTGCATCTCATTTCATCTTGGGCCGGACGAAGGGAAGCGTACGGCTGCCGAGTACCGGACCATGAAGGAGGCGCGCGTCCGAGAAGGGCGGGCGCACGCCGCGCTCGTCTTCGACGGCCCGAACGCCGTGGGCTGGTGTCAGTTCGGTCCAACTATAGAACTCCCGAACATCCGGAGCCGGAAGATCTACGACGAGGGACTGCACGAGCTTCCCGATTGGCGCATCACCTGCTTCTTCATTGACCGGGAACGCAGAGGGGCGGGGATCGCGAACTTCGCCCTCCGTGGGGCCCTTCAGGAGATCGCCCGACTGGGGGGAGGGACGGTCGAGGCGTACCCCGAGGACGTGGCCGGCCGCAAGGTGTCTCGTTCGTTCCTGTGCAGCGGGACGTTGGGCATGTTCGAGAAGGCGGGATTCGAGAGGACCCGCAAGATCGCGATGCATCGGTGGGTCGTGGTTCGAACGATCCCCCCAGATCGGACGAAGCACTCCGCGACCTGAACCTGGGTATGTGCGCACGCTCCTCGGGGTCTCCCTGGAACCCAGATCGCAGGAACCCCTCTAGCGGGACGAACCTCCTCTGCCGGACGGGTATCGCCGCACAATCAGATTCCCTGACGAGGGCCGCCGCACCCGGCCCTCGAACGCTATGGGCCCACGACGATGCGCTTATGGACGGCTGAGCATTCGGGGCGGAGGGACAGTACGGATGCTGCGCGAGCCGCCACGGACGAGGGTGGTCCGGCTCGGTAGGGTGTAGAACGCGATGATCGACCATGTGAACGCCTACGCGTTGACGGTCCGAGATGTGAAAGGGTGCGCGGAGTTTTACCGAGACCGTCTCGGGTTCAAACTTCAAGAGCTTCAGGATGATTTTGCCTACCTGACCATCGGAGAGAAGGGCGGGCCGGGAGTGGCCCTCGTTTCCGCCAAGGGCCTAGCTCTAGAGCTATCCGAAGAGCGCATTCGACCGGTCGAGAACGTCCTCCACCGAAACTACTTCGCCGTTTTCCTAGAAGATGCAGACCGGGCGTACGAGGAGTTGGGTCGGAAAGGAGTTCGATTCGTGCAACCACCTGCGACCCGGAGCGACGGCCAGCGTTACGCCTTCTTCGAAGACCCCGAAGGGAACCTCTGGGAAATCTCTCACTTTCCGAAGGCGTAGCGAGGAGCGTCGATTCGAGGCACTCGGCCCGGAAGCCCGAACCCCTCTCGAGATCCAAGTATGCGGAACGTTACAGCGAGGCCCGCCCATCGGAAGGTCGACGAGGCAGACCTAGCGCGAGCTTGGATCGATTGGCTCGTTGAGACCCGGCGGGGCTACCTGGAGGCCTTGCTCAAACTGCCCAAGAAGGAGCGGATCAAGGACCGCGGTGCATCGTTTCCGTCGATCCAGGACATCTTCCTTCACATCCTGGATAATAATGTCTGGTGGCTCGAGAGCGTACCCCGGGATCGCCAGGGGGCTCACCACGAGCTGAAGGGCCGCGTGTCCGAGGTCGAAATCAAGAGGCAAGCCCACCGTATCGCGCAGTCCAGTAGGAAGCTCGGGAGATCGCTGACCCCCGCTCGGCTCAACCGCAGTTTCGTGGTTCAGGGTGTTGGAGGGGACGGGAAACCCTTCGAGATGAAGGTGAACCTTCGGACGATCATCTGGCACTTGGTGGAGGAGGAGCTGCAGCACCGGGGGGAGATGAACGCCCTCTTCTGGCAGATGGACGTCGACGCGCCCACACGGGCTTGGTTCAGTAGCGCGCTGGCGGCGTGAGTTCAATCCCTGCGCTTCGGGCGGGTGCGCAACTCCCGCAACCGCCCCCCGAGGTACGGCTCCTTTGCGGGTATCCCATCGGCGCGCGAGGTCTAGGAAGGCACAGTTCCAGCCTGACGCAACAGTTCGAGCACCTCATCGTCGTTCACGGGATCGAAGCGTTGGTAATACTCTCCGACGGCATGGAAGTTCGCGGGTTCTCGCAGCACGTGGAGCTCGTCGGCCTCACGGTTGAGCCGGTGGCAGGTGTCCGGAGGGGCGACCCCCACGGCGACCACGACTCGGCCTGCCCCTTGCGCTCGGACCGCTCGAATCGCCGCGAACAAGGTCCCTCCGGTGGCGGCGCCATCGTCCACCACGATCACGGTCCGCTTCTTCCAGCCGACCCGGGGCCGAACCGAACGATAGACGCTCGCGCGCCGCTCGGCCTCTCGGAGCTCTCGGTCGATGACCGGCCGGAGCTCGGCGAGGGAGTAGCCCCCTTCCCGCATCCGGTCCACATCCAGCTCGACATGGCCGCCTTCTACGATCGCACCGAGCCCGTACTCCGGATTGCCCGGAGACCCAATCTTCCGAACGATGAGGATATCGAGAGGAGCGGGGAGCCACCGTGCGATCTCGAATCCCACTGGGACCCCGCCGCGAGGAAGGGCAAGGACTACCGGACCCTCGGCCCGGAGATGCGTCAGTTGTCTCGCGAGCTCGGTCCCGGCTTCGGTCCGGTCCTTCAGAGCCGAGGAAGGTTCACGCATCGTTCAAGGAAGAGGATCGCCCGATCACGCCCAGGGCTCCCGGTGCCCAGAGGAGGATCGTGTGGGCTTAACCGAGCCGGATGCGCGACCATCACGGTTGCTCCCGGCTCGGGAAGCCGTTACGAGAATCGCCCCTCGGAGATGCGGTCAGCGTTCGAGCGATCGCGTCTGCACGGCCGTTGAACGGAGAGGGGGGAGAATCGAGCCCGAGGCATGGCCGAGGGACGAGGGTTAAGGTCTCCAGAACGTCCCGCTCCCGGGCCGCTAGCGGGGCCAACTCGATGAGTTCCACGGGTTCACTTCTCGCGCATCTGGAGTGCCGGGCCTGCGGCATCGAAGTGCCAGCGGACCGACTTGCGACGGTCTGTCCCACCTGCTCGGGCCCCTTGTTCGCCTCGTACCGTCTGAATCACTGGAATGGACGGGGCTGGAGGGAAGCGATCTCCGGCCGGGCCGCGACTCTGTGGCGCTACCGCGAGCTGCTCCCCGTGCAGTCCGTGAAGGCGATCACGACGCTGGGCGAAGGATTGACACCGATCCTCGCGCTCGGCGCCGTTCCGGAGGCGAAGGAGATCGAGGTCTGGCTGAAGGATGATGGCACGATGCCGACGGGTTCGTTCAAGGCCCGGGGAATGAGCGTCGCCGTTTCCAGGGCTCGTGAGCTCGGTGTCCGCCGGATGTACGTCCCGAGCGCCGGTAACGCCGGCGTGGCGCTCGCCGCGTACGCGGCGCGTGCCGGCCTGCCGGCCCGTGTCTACCTTCCGCAGGGCACGCCCGCCGCCATGGAACGGGCCTGCCTCGGGTACGGTGCCGAGGTCGTCAAGGGGGGCAGCACGATCGGCGAGGCCGGCGCGTCGGCCCGGCGAATCGAATCGGGAGGAGGGGCCTTCGACCTTTCGACGCTGCGCGAGCCGTATCGTGCGGAAGGAAAGAAGACGATGGGTTTCGAGATCTGGGAACAGATGGCTCCGGACGGAATGCCCGATGCCATCGTCTACCCCACCGGTGGAGGAACGGGGCTTGTCGGCATGTACCGAGCGTTCGTGCAGCTCCAGGCGCTCGGGCTGCTCGAGCAACTGCCGCGACTGTACTCGGTTCAGCCGGAGAACTGCGCACCGATCGTCCGCGCCCTCCGCGATGGGAAGAGCCAAGCCACTCCCTGGGAAGGAGCGAAGTCGGCCGCCCCGGGCCTTCTCGTTCCGGCCCCGTTCGGCTCCGAGCGGATCCTCGAAGCGATCCGGGAGAGCCGAGGCGGAGGAGCTACGGTCGCGGACCACGCCATCCTCGAAGCCGTCGGGCATCTCGCCCGTCGGCACGGGATCTCGGCGTCGCCGGAGGGTGCGGCTCCGTACGCGGCATTGGAGATCCTCCTCCGCGAGCGCGCCGTTCGTCCGGGGGAGCGCGTGCTCTTGTACAACACGGGCTCCGGGATCCCGTTCCTTTCCGCGTCCTGACGTTCGGAGGGCCCCGATCCACCGGGCTCGGGGAGCATGCGGCGCTTCGTGCCTTCTTGGAGAGGCATCTCGCGACCGGCACGGTGACGGTGGGTGGGATTATCGTGGCGGGTCTAAGATCAGGCCCTGGACGCTGGAGGGGGACTCCCGCCGCATGGATCTCGCACCTTGCCCGACCGACCCGGGGTCCCGACAGTAGGCAACTCGCTCGAACGCCCTCCTCCCGAGCGAGCCCGGACCGGCGGTGCGCTCTCCCGCGGTCCACCGTACGCGCGGTTCGGCAAGATATATGGACCGTCGGCCGCTGGCGGCTCCGTAGGGTGGTGGACAGCCTCGTGCGCGCCAAGGGAGCGCCCGCTCGAATCATGGCTGGCGCCGTACCCTTCGATGACGACGTCCTTCCCCCGCCTGCGCTCGAATTCCTCGCTGAACTTCATCGGAGGTTCGACGCCCGCCGTCGGGAACTGCTCTCC
>JABEUK010000136.1 GCA_013044425.1 Thermoplasmata archaeon
CAGAGGAAGGTCGAGCCGTATCCGCCAGGGACCTGCTTGATGAGCAGATCGAACTGCCCGACCTTCCCGGCCGCGGAGAAGAACGAGTAGGAACGGGTGATCGAGTTTCCCGCCCTCGAGAGGTAGAAGGTAACGTACTGGCCGGGAGCGAACGCGAAGCCGTCATCCCGGGCCGCACGGAAGGTTAGAACGTGGACCGAGGGCGCGATGATCCGGTTCGACTCAAGGGTGAAGTCCCTCTTGCGCGGTGTCTCCATGATAGTGGACAAGGCGGCCAGCGGCTTACCGGTGCGCCGAAACGGTTCGGCGGATGGCCGTCGCCCTCTCACGGGAGGGTTGTCCTAGCCCCCCGGCGGCCAGCGCTCGAGCAGTTTCTTCTCGACGATGGCCAACGCCTCGGAAAGGCTTGAGACCGCCATCCGTTCCTGGGCGGCAAGACGGGTCAGTGTGATCTTGCGAGGAACTTCGAAGTATCCGGCCGCCATCGCCCGTTGGAGCAACTCGGTCTGACGAGGAGTGAGCGCTCCTCCGCTCCTCGTTACCTCTGAGTGACGGACGGACTCGAGGAGCACGCCCGGCGTGCGCTGGGACAATTGGTCGAGGAGTTGACGTATCTTCTGCCCCGAAGCGATCACGACCCAGGATGCCTCTCCGGCCCGGATCGTGAATGGAAAGCGTCGCAGCAGGTAGAGCTTCCGGAAAATCGGAATGAACGGGGAGGTGCGGTGGATCACTCGGAGGTGGACCTCCCGAGGGCCGGACGTGAGGAACTCGACCTTTTCCACCTGGTCCATCGCGTGGAGCTGATCGGCCCACGTGCCGGGTTCGGTTACGTGGAGGCGCACCTCGCTGAGGCTCCGATGCGCCCCCAACTCCAGGTTGCTCAGCACCTCGATGGTCACGTCGGGGTTCTCCCGGGAGAAGCGGGCAATCCAAGCGGAGTCCGGGAGGGGCACCCGCAAGCGACAGATGCGTGTCGGCCCGGGAACGAGCTGGAGGGGTTTCGTCGGATGGACCGGTCGGGTCGTCCCTCCCGACCGAGCGAGCCGGGCGCGAGGCACCATGCCCCGCGAGCCGCCGGGGAAGGCATATTCGTTTCGGAGTCCCCGGAAGTCGAATCCGACAATCCGATTCGCCGGAGCATCGTCCTCCGAACCCTCTAGGTCCACGGCTTAACCGACGACACTCCCATGCCGTTGTGACAGTCCCACGGAGAAAAACGATGAACGCAGTGGAAGCACAGGACCCGCTAGACGAGCTGGAGCGTGAGAACGACGTCGCGGAGAAATTGATCGAGCGTCTAGCGGAGATGGCGATAGTGTTGAAGGAGGGCCGGAACCTGCCGCCCGGAGACATCAGCGAAGGACTGCGCCTCCTCGAGCAGTATCGCAACGTGCATGCCGCTCGGGTCGACGTCGATCTGAAGGTCGAGGCAAGGCCCTGGGCAATGAGCACCTGCTTTCCACATCTCGATGCGATCGCCAACGATCACCAGACCGAAGGCGATCGGATCGCCCAAGCCCAGCAGGCGCTGAAGGAGTTCACACTCGATCCTGACGGAGCCAGGGCGAGACTATCCCAGGCGCTGGCCGACCTGACCGAGAAGGACCACCAGAGCGTGGTGTACGAAAATGACTACCCCCTCTCCTGCCTCCGGGCCGCGCTTCCCGACAGTGCTGCGTCTCGAGTCTCCGCGGCGTTCGAGACGACGGCCTCCGCTATCGCGGACTTGGATGGGCACATCGTCCGGTATCTGGAGCACGCACCGGGAACGCCAGGGCATGGGTTGACCGTGCGCTGCAGCCGGGCGAACTGCGAGGCGAGCGCCGAGTCGCGCGTGGTCTCCTCGAACGATGGCCGATTGGGGATCGAGGTGCCTCCAGGCTGGCAGGTGGCCTCCCGATCGCCGAACTTCAGCAAGGACGGAACCGTCCGCCTAAAGGTCGATTTCTGTTGCCCGGCGCACCACGAGAAGGGTTCGGCGCACGAGGGAAAGGCGCTCCCCATGTGGATGGATGAGGGGGGTCTCGGGCCGCAAAGAGAAACGACTGCAGGTCGTGAGTCCGGTGACTGCTGCGGACCGATCCGAGAGGATGCCCGGTGAGGCTCGACTTGCTTCCGTCCGCAGTGGCTCCACCCATTCACCGCGCCGCCCCCTCCTCGGATGGCCTGCGACTCATCGCGTCCGGCATGGTGTACTTGCTCGTCGTGTGCTTCGTCGTGCTCGTCACGAGTGCCCAGTCGATCCTCGGAGGAGCGGCTTCTGTGCCGAGCCGCCTGTTCGACGATCGAGACCTGGTCGCCCTCTTCGGCTGGGTGGGAATGATGATCGCCGGGGTGAGCGTCATCATCATACCTAACCACCTCGGAGTCCGTCTTCGACCGCTGTATCTTCCACGGCTGCACTTCGTTCTCGCGAACGTCGGGCTTGCCGGGTTCTTCGGTGCGGACCTTCTAGCGCCCGGATCTGCTGCACCGGAGGTCTTCTTGGGGTTGGTCGCGGCTTCGTTCTTGATCTTCGGGCTCGGAGCACTCACGACGGTTGCTCCCTTCGTTCATCTCTCTCGGTCCCGGTCAAGGATCGCGACCACGACCTCAGGCGAGCATCGAACGACGGATTGAGCGACGCCTCTTCGTTCCGGGGAACTCGTCGAATTTCTCGACCCGGACGAATGAGCTGGCGTGTCCAGACCAGTTCGATCATGAGATGAGCGGTCGCTCCTCCTGCAAGGAATAAGACGCCCCAGCGACGATTGCCGCGGGGATCTCTCGAATCAGTCGTCCGTCTCTCTCTTCTGCTGACAGCCGCCGGTCTCTCACAGCGCGTGGCATCCTCGTGCCCGGGCCGATCCATGGTTATCGTTAGAAGAAGGGCGGAGCCGTCTGCGGGAGGAATGCGAGAGCTCGTCTCGGGCCCACCCTCTCCGGATACCAGGCGGCCCTGCTCGTTCTACTGCTACCATTCGGTGCCGCAACACGCGCCGCTCGGGCGTGCGACTCACTTGTAGACCGACTGATAGGTCTTCCCCTCGTCGTCCCAGATCGTGATGCAAGAACCCTCGCATTCCGTTAAGCAGGCGTTGCAGAGAATGCAGTCGGGGCCGTGCTCGGCCACGGACTTCTCCGCACGGAATTGGAACTTCGCCGCGACCTCGGCATCGTCTATAACATCGGGGAATTCGGTGCGGATGTGCATCACGAACACGTTCACGGGGCAGACGTCAAAGCAGTGCCGGCAACCCGTGCACTTCTCGGTTTGGACCTTGACGTCCACGGATCTCATCCCCCCAGGCCCGGCATGCAACCGGCATGGCAGAGGGTGAGGTTCTGGGGAACGTTCAGGCCCCCGGCAACCAGAGGCAACCGAAGAGCCAAACTGAGACAAGATCCCTGCGGAGCACGAGACGAAGGGCCGGTAGGTAGAGCCACCTCCCGTTCGCACACGGAACACCTCGGACCCAGTTTGTCGAGCTCCCACTGGAGCGCGAGAGCGTACATCGAAGCGGTGGGACGATAGGATCCGGGCGGCTGAGCCCTCCAGACCTCCTCGTGACGTTCCACCAGTCGGCGAATCACGCGTTCTAGCACCTCGTGTTGGCTACGGAAGTGCGTCTTGGCCAGCGCATTCAACCTCTCCCGCGTCCACTCTTCCGCCGGGCTGACGTTCTGGTTCCGCATCTTCCCTCTCTATTCCGTACGGTCAATACGAAGCGATTGGATAACGCCGGTCATGGAGGTCCTGTCCCGCTGCGAGCACGGGATTCCTTCACCCGGGGGTCCGCGAGTTTCCGCCAGTCCCCACGGCCTCTGCGTCGACGCGTGATACCAGCAGTTCCGACTCCCTCGCGTGGGATCGGACGGTCACCCGGTCGGGAGGACCCCTACGGCTCGTGCCGGTTCTGCTCGGGCTCCCCGAGCTCCCGGTGCACCGCCCTTGCATCGCTGTCGGAGAGGTGCGTGTCGAACCAAGGGTAGACGGCATCTTCCTCGCGAGCGTTGTGAGCCCAGAGGACGTTGACGAGCTCGAACTCCAGATCCTCGGTCGACGCCAGTCCTTCGTCTAGCCGGAGTCGGATCCTTCGCAGAACCTCCTCGATCCGTCGGTGCTCGTCCAGCATCCGGTCGACCAAGGCGCGACGGGAGGGATCCGCTTCCGCGAAGACGGGGAAGAGGAGCCGCTCTTCGACCTCGATGTGGCGACTCAGGTCGGTCGCGAACCGCTCGAAGCGCCCGCGACGCTGGGCCGCCGCGGATACGGGAGTCGCCTGGAACTCCTCGAACTTCACGTTGAGTTCTCTGTGGTCGTTCGACAGCAGATGCGACGGCGGCTCCTCCGCGTGGTTCATCGGCTGCTCCATCTTTCTCGAATGGTCCGGATCTCCTCGCTGGTCAGTCCCGGCAGGGGATTGAGTCCCCTGTAAAGGACCGGTACCGTACCGATCCCCCATGCAATGGCCACTCCGAGAAGGATGGCCCCCGAGAACGGCGCCCACCAACTGGTACCTACCCATCCTCCGGCGCCCTCCATTGCGGCGGCGGCCACCCCGGTAACCCATACCACGGAGAGCGTCCAGAGCATGCGTCGGGTCCAGGCGTGGGAGATGCGCTGGAACGGCGCGATCATCCCGAACCACATGGCCAGGATCATGAGCCCCACGAACCCCAGGACGTTGACGAGTGCGTGGGTAATGACCAAGGTGTAATTCGACTCGGAGACCATCCATAGGCCGATCGCTCCACCGACCAGAAAGAACATCGCTCCCATGAGGTGTAGGCCGGCCTCGGCACGACGAGTCCGGGCCCGCCTCACGAGGATGATCGGCGTGAAAACGAACAGGATCGCGAATGCGGCCTCGGGCGCCGCGAAGACGACGATGTCGCCGGCCGGGAGAGGAGGGGTTGCGAGCATACCGATGGGAACGAGGATCGCGCCCGCGATGGCGAGGCCGGCGAGCAGGTAGACCAGCGGACGCGAAACGTCTGCGCCCAGTGACCGGGGCACGAGGCGGAGGCTGACCGCCGTGATGAGGAGAATGACGTGCCCGAGGACGAACAGGTGTACCGCGGCGAGCCACCAGCCATACCCGGGCCCCCCCGCGAATCCGGAAAGGATGAACATCCCTCCCGCGCTCACCGCTAATGCCCACGAAGCAAGAACGAGGGGAACCGTGACGGCATCGCCCGGCCGGGCCTCGGGACCAGGAGTCTCCACCCGGGGTTGAAGGAGTCCGTAAGCGAAGAGACCGGAAACAGTTCCCACGCCGCCCAGGAACAACATCGCCCCGATGGAGAAGACCCATCCCGGGATTGGAGGTTCGCTCGCTTCGGAGAGGCCGACGGCTCCGAGGACAAGTCCC
>JABEUK010000013.1 GCA_013044425.1 Thermoplasmata archaeon
CCATGCCGCCGACGCGCGCGTCCGTTAGGAAGTAGGTAGCGTAGTCCAGGGCGGGGACGCCGCCCGTATCGGCGAAGGGCGCCGCGTTGAAGGCCACCGCGGTTTCGAGCTCCCAGTAGTAGGTGCCGCCGGTGATGGTGATCGACGAGCCCGCGGAGAACGTCAGGAGATACTCCGGTGATCCCGGGGGCGAGATGACCCCTGCCGTGTCGGGCGGAGCGAAGGCGTAGAGGCCGCCACCGTTGGCATCGGTCGTCACGGTCGAGGTTGAGGCTCCGGCGGAGGTCCAGACGGTCACCGTGACTGCGGTGTTCGCTGGGAAGTCGTACAGGTCGAAGACGACCGAGTAGATGAGTCCGGCCGGGTCCGCGTAGAAGACCCACGGGCTCGCGCTGGTGGTTCCCGAACCTGCTCCGATCTGGGATATCTCGCCGCTGTTCGGCGCGACCGTTCCCGAGCTGACGGAGGGCGTGCTGCTGATGAAGTCGAGGTTCTCGTACAGCGTCTGGGAAACTCCGAGGTGAATCGCTCCGCTGCTGGTGTGTACATCGCCCCAGAGATCCAGCGTCTCGACCGCGGAGGTGGCGATGTTGGCGAACGCCACGCTCGCCGTTCCCGCCGCCGTGCTGTAGAAGTAGTTGGCTCCCGCGAGCGGCGAGGAGAACGTCACGGGGACCCCATTAAGCTGGATGCCGAACGGTCCCACGTATCCCGCCGTCTGGGGGGTGATCGCGGAGCCGTTCGGGATGAGGCCCGAGATCGACAGCGAGACCGTCCCGGTCGGCGAGTACGAGGTCGCGAGCGACGTGACCGCGGGTCCGACCGCGTAGTAGGTCGCGCTAACGACGGAGGTCGCGCTCGGGAGCGTCACGAGAGTGATCGACTCGGACGTGCCCGTGGCAACGCCCGCGTACGGCAGGTGGTAGTGGATATCGACGTATCCGACCGAGGCGGCCTGGATGGTGCCCGTCACGGCGTTGTAGTGACCTCCGCTGATGCTCACAGGGAGCCCCTCGGCAATCGCCACATCTAGCGAGGAGGTCGCATACGCGCTGCTGAGGAGGCCTGTGTCGATGACATCCAGTGGCTGCATCGCAGCAAGACTCTGGGCGTAGACCTCGACCTGAGAACCTGCCACGGCAAACTCTCCGCTCAGCGGACTGGCGCCGGAATCAAAGATCCCGTCGAACAGCACGATGGTGAAGGTCGTCGTGGCCGTGTACCCGCCGACCTCGGCGAAGACATTGTAGGCACCCGCTGGAAGGTACGGCACGGCACTCGATGCGTCGAGGAAGTAGCCGTTCGCGTCTGAAAGCTCAGCCTGAGCAACCCCATCGAAGTAGACGCCACCAGGTGTCGATGCAGCAAAGCCCCAGGCCTGGTACATCAGCGGATCGGCGCTAAAACCGTTTGAGGCGCTGGTCGAGGTGTCAGTCGCCATCAGACTCGTCGAGGCGCCGGGGTTCGAAACCACGATGGCGTCGGGGAAGGAGGTGGGGGCCGAGGCGGGGCTCGTCGTCACGACTATCGTCGCAGGTCCCTGCGCGTGGATTGTGCTCGCAAGGGCCGTGATCTGCACGGTAAACGAACCATCCGCCGCGACCGTCGCCGCGGCCGGGGTGAACGTCGCCGCTACCCCGCCAACCGTGATCGACGAGATGGACGCGCCCGCCGTGAACCCGGCACCCGTGAGGTAAGGCTGGTGGGTAAGAGTGGCCGTCCCGGATGTGCTAGCGACCATGCCGAGCGGGGCAACGGGTCCTGCGTTGCAGGTCTCGTAGCTTGGGAATCCCGCTCCCGCAGAGTAGCAGGTTCCTACTGCCCCCTGAATCGTCAGGGTGACGTCCACGGTAATGAGGCTCAATGGATAGAGGGGACCCGTGCTCGTTTCCTGCGCTACGATCACATAGGTACCCGCAGGCATCGCGGGAAGCGGGAAGCTGGACTCGGCAGCCGGAACTGAGCCCGACGCCGTGGTTGTGAAGGAATCAATCTGGAATGCGTTCCCCGGGGGACTGAGAGGGGTAGTCGGGAGGTTCGCATAACCAATCGTCACCACCACGGTGGCCGCTGCGTCCCATCCTGCACCCGACTCTCCTAGGGACATCTGCGGGGAAGCCGTGGAGGGGGAAATCGCGAACGACGGCTGGGTCGAGGACACTACGACCGCACCCCCGAACTGATACGAGGTCGGGGCCGACAGCGTGTTTGACAGCAGGTAGTAGCCGCCGGCGGCGGTCCCGGCCGGAATGGTAATCGTGAACACGTTGTTCAATTGCTCGGAACCGGCGGAGAGCGCTACGTTCCCGATGGATGAACCCACGATTCCGGTCGAATCCGTGGTCGTGCTGAGCCAGAAATTAACGGTCGTACCTGGATTCGGTGCATATGTACTCGCGCCGCTTTGACCATATGTGGTCGTCACGCTGCCGGCGGCAAACGTCGTCGGGTTCGCATAGAACACTTGCGTAGGCGCTGCTGGGGGTGGAGGAGCTGCCCCAGGGGCTGTAGACCCCACCACGGAGGCTGCCGCCGACGGCGCCGCCGCGACCGCCACCGACGCCACCGACACCAACATCAGCAACGCTACCATCACACTCAAGACGAGCTTCCCTGTCCCCATTCCGCTGTTCGTCATCGCTTTTCGTCTCGGCGAGGCCGAGTACCGAGTTGACCGAGTTGGGCTCAGGTATATAAAACATCGGAACGAATCGTCACTCTCCCTACGGTATGCAATAGCCGTCAGCCAACGGGGACCTCCTGAGACAGAGCCCCCGCGGAGCAAGCCTAGGAGCCTGTGGCGCAGCTCCGCGCGTTCAGTGACGTGGACTCCGGCGGAGGTACTATGGCCGGCCTCGCGTATCGGGGGCATGGTCGAACTCCCACCGGCGAACTTCCGTCGATACGCCCCGCACCAGAACTTCCTCCTCCCTCCGAGCCTCGATGACTGGCTCCCCGAGGATCACCTCGCTCGCTTCATTGAGGACATGATTGGTTCCGCCCGATGCGGAAGGTCCATCGGCGCCGCCTCGTATCCTCTACCTCGAGGCGGCCTATGGAAACAAATACGTACGTCGGGCTGGACGTCCACCGAAAGACAGTCGTCGCTACGGCGATGGATCCGATGGGGCGGTCGATCCGCCATTCAACCTTTGGACCAACTCGCCAGGAACTGACCGACTTCCTCTCCGCGATCCCCGGAACGAAGAAGGTCGTACTGGAAGCCTGCGCGTTCTGGGAGCGATACTACGAGGCGGCGGCTTCCACGGGCGCCGAGGTGGTCGTCTCTCATCCGCTCAAGACCCGGCTGATCGCCGAGGCCAGCCTCAAGACCGATCGGGTCGACTCGGAGGCGCTTGCCAACCTTCTCCGTCTGGACTCGATCCCGCTGACCTACATCCCTCCACCCGAGATCCGTGCGCTGCGTCATCTGGTCCTCGAACGTCTGTTCTACACCCGCAAGCGGACGGCCTTCCTCAACCACATCTACGCCCGCCTCGCCCAGCGCGACATTCACTACGAGTCCGGGGTTCTCCAGCACAAGCGAGCGCGCGCCCAGTTCCGGGAACGAGGGTTCCCTGAGATCGATCGAGCGCTCGACGCCCTCGAGGACCTGGAGGGTCGGTGCAAGGAGATGGATCAAGCGATCCACGATGCCTTTCTGAACTCGTCCGAAGCTCAGCTGCTCACGACCATCCCCGGCATCGGCGAGATCACCGCCGTGGCTCTGGTGGCCTTCCTCTGCCCTATCGAACGCTTCGCGAACGTCGAGAAGCTGAGCTCGTACGTGGGGCTATGTCCCACCACCTACCAGTCGGCCGACCGGCTCTACCATGGGAAGCTGAAGCACGACTGCAACGCAGTGCTACGCTGGCTCTTGGTCGAGGTCTCTTGGACGCATCGAGTCCACGCCCGCACCGGCGACGTGGCGAAGTACGCACGACGACTCAGTCGACGCCGCGGTAAGATGCGGGGAACGGTGGCCGAGCGAGCGGGGTGTCCGAGAGTTCGTCCGTCGCTGAACGAGACCTTCGTGCAGAAGATGCGCCGGAAGGTTCGAAGCGAGAAGGGGCGGTCCCACTACCGGCATCGGAAGTGCATAGTGGAACCGGTATTCGGTCAGATCAAACAGGGGCGAGGACTGAGGCAGTTCCCTCTCCGGGGTTCGGCAAGGTCCAAGGGGAATGCCAGCTCTCGGCTCTGACTCAGAACCTTCGGAAACTACACACGGCGATGGTCGGGTAGGGACGGGGAGCGAGAGGGAGACGGAGAACGAGGGACAGAATCTCCCTTGTTCGGGCCGGAGGAGGCTCCCCGCTCCTTCAAATCGAATCTGTGCGGCAGGCTCCTAGTGGACCAGCTACGAAAGAAGGTTGGGGTTAGCCCGCTCGACGCCATATCGGGGTCTTGGCTTGGTGCCGTCGGTTCTCCCTGACTGTGTCGCGGAACCTCTTGCCTCTCCTCACTCGTTCCGCGTTCCGATACGCCACC
>JABEUK010000137.1 GCA_013044425.1 Thermoplasmata archaeon
ATCCGTGGGCGATCGCCCCTTCGTCCTCCACGCGGGGGATGCCGCGCTCCTAGAGCCGGAGCGCGGAGCCGTTGTCAGGACGATGGCCCGACTCCGGGAACGCGAAGACCTGGATGCGGTCCTTCTGGTCCGCCGGGTCGCAGACCCGAGACGGTACGGAGTGATCGAAGGAAGCGCGAGCCGGCCGTTCGCGGGGGTGCGCCGTTTCGACGTGCGCGCGATGCTCGAAAAGCCGGCGCGTCCCCGCTCGCACTGGGCGGCGACGGCGATCTACGCCTTCGGACCGGCGATATGGGGGGTGCTCCGCGAACACGCGCGCCACCGGGAATCCGGCGAGCTCGAAGTGACGGATGGGATCGCGGCCCTCCTCGCTGCGGGAGGACGGATCTCGGCCCTCGTGCTCGATCCGGGGATGGGCCTATGGAAGTCCGTCGGGTCGCCGGAAGGGTATGCCGCCGCGCTCCAAGCGAGCCGAACGCGCGCGCTCCACGCTCGCCCCCATTCCTGAGAGGAGAGAGATTAAGCTCCGCCGAGCGGTGGGGGAGGACGGTCCGACCGCGCGCGCATCCCGCCCGCGTCGAGGGGCCAGGTGGCTCATTCCCCATGAAACGTCAGATGGTCGATATGCTCGCCGAACTCGTCAAGATCCCGAGCGACCCATTCTCCGACAAGCAGGAGGTTCTCGACTACGTTCAGTCCTTCACCGACCAGATCCACATGCGCAACACCCTGTTCGGGGATGCGCAATCCCCGGCGCTGCTCGCGGAGTACGGGCAGGGCGGGCTGGTCCTCTCCGGCCATCTCGACACTCCTCCGATCGGGGACTACTGGAGCTTCTCGCAGAGCCAGGTCGCCTCTGGGCGACTGTACGGTCGCGGCGCGGCCGACATGAAGGGAACGGTCGTCGCGATGCTGCAGGCCGCGGCAGACCTCGTGCTGAGGAAGGTGCCCGTGGTGCTCGCGTTCACCACCGACGAGGAGACGACGATGCAAGGGGCGGCGGCGCTCTCCAAGACGCTGCCGATGCGCCGAGCGAAGGCGATCGTCGTCGGGGAGCCGACCGGACTGCGGGTGGCCCACGCGGAGAAAGGAGTCCTCGATATCGCGATCGAGACGCGGGGGAAGGCGGCGCACGGCGCGATGCCTCATCTCGGGGAGAACGCCATCTCCAAGATGATGCGGATCGTTCGGGGGCTGGAGTCGTTCAAGGGCCGGATCGCGCACCCGGAGCTCGGGACGGTGACGATGAACCTCGGAACGTTCCACGGCGGGAACCGGCTCAACGTGGTGCCGAACAAGGCCACGGCCGAGGTCGATATCCGTTTCCCGCCCCCGTACTCCCCCGACCAGCTCTATCGCGAGATCGAGGAGCACCTGCGACGGATCAAGACCCCGTTCACGCTGCGCCGGCTCGTCTCTCTTCCGTCGATCCAGATCGATCCGAACGCTCCCCACGTTCGACTCCTTAGGGAGGTCTCGGGCGGGGAGACGACCGTCCTCGTGCACGCGTCCGAGGCGGTCCATTACACGCAGGTCAACCCACGCGTAGTCATCTACGGCGCCGGTGAGGAGGAACTCTCCCACCAGGCGAACGAGTACGTCAAGATCGAATCCGTCGCGCGCGCCACCGAGGTCTACAAGAAGTACGCCCAGCGGTTGCTCTCCCCCCGAGCCGCCACGTAGTTCGCACGTGAAGCTCGCGCAACTGTCCACACGCTATCCCCCGGGTCTGGGGGGTGTTGAGCGGCATGTCGCCGAGATCAGCGCGGAACTCGGCGCGCGCGGGCATACCGTGCGCGTCCTGACGAGCGATCTGTACCGAGAGTATCCGTGGGAGCGACTTCCCGCGAGCGTGCTTCGACAGGAGCGGACCGCGTTCGGGACCATCGAGCGACTTCCCGTATGGTCGCTCCCGGGTGGACTCCACTATCCTTTCTTCCGAGGACTGATGCGGGCCCTCGAAGCTGACCCGGCCGACGTCGTGCACGCCCACACCTACGGCACCCATCAGGTCGCGGTCGCCCATCGGTACCACCGGCGGACCGGGACTCCGTACGTCCTGACCGCTCACTTCCACCCGATCACTTCGATCGAGGGTGGCTGGTTTCGACACCGCCTGCGCGGGCTCTACGATCGGCGACTCGCTGCGCCGATCGTTGCGGACGCGGCGCGCCTGATCGTCCAGAGCAAAGAAGAGGAGCGGCTCCTCCGCGCGCTCTCGATTCCGCTGCCTCCCGTGCGGATCGTACCTCCCGGGTACACCCCGTTCCCCGCACCGGCGGACGGCGTGCAGTTCCGGGCCCGCTACGGGATCTCGGGCCCCTACGTGCTCTTCGTGGGGCGCCTCGCATCGAACAAAGGACTAGGCGCGCTGCTCGAGGCGTTCGCTCCGCTCGCCCGTCGCGAACCGACCGCGTCGCTCGTGCTGATCGGGCCGGACGGGGGTATGCAGGCGGTCCTGCAGGCCCGCGTCCGCCAGCTCGGCATCGCGGACCAGGTCCACCTGCTCGGATGGGTCCCCGACGAGGCGATGCTCGCCGCCGCGTTCCGCGAGGCTCGGTTCTTCGTCCTCCCCAGCGAGTACGAGGCGTTCGGGCTCGTGCTCCTCGAAGCGATGGGGCAGGGAACGG
>JABEUK010000138.1 GCA_013044425.1 Thermoplasmata archaeon
GACCAGTACGGTGAGTTCGAGCCGCTTCCGGGGGCTCACGTCAACGGAGAGCTGACCGCCGGAGAGAACATCGCCGACCTCGGAGGGGTGGGCATCGCCTACGAGGCCCTGCAACGACGCATTGCCGACCGGCGGACCCCCGATGTGAAGATCGACGGCCTGACACCGTCCCAGCGGTTCTTCATCTCCTACGCCCAGATCTGGCGCTCGAACGTGCGCGAGGCGGAGCTCCGCCGACGTCTCACCATCGATCCCCACTCCCCGGGTCGGTTCCGTGCCATCGGGCCGGTCTCGAACCTCCCGGAGTTCTGGGCCGCCTTCGGGGTCGCCCCGGGCGCCCCGATGCGCCGCCCGGACGAGCGCCGCGTCGCGATCTGGTAGCGGCTGAGGGTGAGCCGCCTCTCGGCGGCAGGCGTGGAGTCTAAATCCCGGCGGACGCTGGAGGAGGCCGAGGTGGTCGATGGCCTTTCGCTGGACCGACGAACCGGACTCCCCGCTCCAGCCGGGGGCCGTGGTGATCTCCTGCTTCCCGAGCGCGGGCCTCGCGACCACGGTCGCGGCGCTGTACATGATCCGCATCCTCAAGCTTCCTCGGATCGGCCGCTTCGAGGCTCCGGACATGATGCCGATCGCGGTCGTCCAGGGCGGGCAGGTCCATCCGCCAATCCGAGTGTACGGGCGTAAGGATTTCGCCGTCGTCGTCTCGGAGTTTCCGCCCACTCCATCTCAGGCCACCGCGCTCGCCAGCGCGATCATGGAGGGTGCCACGGAGCGCAAGGCCCGTTGGATCCTCGGCCTGGAGGGGGTCATCCCCCATCCGGAGGGCGAAACGGACGAGGATACGGAACCGCCGGAGGAGACGGTCTGGGCCGCGATCTCGAGGCCCGATGCGGGCGTCCTACGCGCATTCGCGCCCAGCGGCGTGCTTCCCCTCGAAGAGGGGATCATCGGCGGCGTATCGGGTTCACTCCTGGTCCAGGGAATCGGGGGCCCACTGCCGGTCGCCGTGCTCCTGGTCAGTGCTCGCGCGGGAGAGGGGTACCCGGACCACCGGGCGGGAGCGACGCTGATCGAAGCGGTCGATCGGATCCTCCCGGAGATCCATATCGACACCGGCCCGCTCCGGGCGCAGGCCGAGGGGATCGAGAAGGCGCTGCGCGCCGCCATGAAGGGCCACGCGGGCCCCGGCGAAGCGGGTGCGAAGCCGCCGATATCGCCGGAGATGTACCGGTAGGGGCGAACTACTCCGAGACGAACGCCTCGGTGTAGGAGAGCAGGTAGAACGACCCCGCGATCATCACGACGAACAGCCCCACGATCGCGAGCGGGTTCGAGCCGAAGTAGGCGATCGTCACACCGATGAGGGCGGCGGGGAGGAGGATGAGCAGGATGAGGGTCAGGAGCTTGCCGTCCATCGACCGACTTCGATGCAGTGCCGATTATAAGGTTGTGGTCGCCGGCCGGGGTGTCCACCGGCCGGCGACCGGGCGGAGCGGTAGGATCCCCTAGTGGAGCTCCCGCGGACGCATCTCGGCGACGATCTCGATCGTGAGTCCGCTCCCGAGGGGCGACAGGTCCGCCGCGGGAAGGGGAGTAGGGAGCGACGGAGGGGCGACTCCGGAGGGGGTCGGATCGGTCGAACGGGCCACCGGGCTCGAAAGCTCGGAGGGCACCACGGCCGACGAGGTCCAGTTCGCGGTGATCGCGGATTCGAATTCGCCAATGATCGAGGATTGGATGTGTTCGGAGACCACGTCGGCCCAGTAGCCGGCGACCTTCGAGAACGCGACGGGCCCGAGGGTGTGGACCAGCGACTCGTTGTCCAGGACCTTGAGCGTAGCGCGCCCCCGGTTCTGCTTCTCTACGAACGACTGGACCATCTGGAGACGCCCGACCGCGCGCTCGGCGAGCGCCCGGCGCTCGCCCTCGCAGCGAAACGGCTTGACGACGAACGTGCTGACGAGGTGGCCGTGCCGGCTCGCGACCTCGAGGACGTGGGGGAGCGCGCCGCTTCCGGCACCTCCTCCCAGGCTGCCGAGGATGACCACGAACGTCGCGCCGTCGAACAGGCGATCGAGCGCGGGCTCCGCCGCGCGCGCGAGGACTCCACCGATGAACGCGGAACCTCCCGTGTCGATCTCTTCGCCGGTGTCGGGGCCCAGATAGATCCGCCGATCGAACTCGTCGAACCCTTGGACCTTGGGATCGCAATTGATGGCGACGGTCTCCAGGTGTCGGATCCTGCGGCGGGCGACCTCGCGCCCGATCCGAACTCCGCCCCCGCCGACCGCGACCAGGACGAACCGGATGTCGTGGCCCAACCGCCAGCCCTCCGGACCGTCGCTCGTGTCCGCGGCGCCGTTCTCCAGCGCCGGGTTATGCTCGCCGATTGCTCGCTGCTCCGTCTCGTACGTCGCCCCCACCCCTGTTCTGCATCGCGCTCGAACCTCGCTGACCACGTCTTACCGACCGACCATCCCCTTCCGTTCGAGGTCGCGGCCGCTCTCACCGAGCGCGTGCACCTTGGCTCGGCTGTCGACGGCGTCTCGAACCCGCTCCCGCCCGTGCTTCGCGAGGTCGACCAGTTCGTGCTTGTGCTCGTAGTGGCGGACGGCCTCGGCTAAGAGATCCGCCACGGGTCGGCCGTTGGCGATGGTCTTGGCGTATGCTTCCCAGGTCGCTACCTCGTCGGGGCGCAGGCGGACGGGGACCTCCATGAGGCCCTCCGAATCTACGCGGGGGGTCGGTGCGGCCGACAGCGCTCGGGCGCGAAGGAAGGCGTGCAGGGCCCCCCGCATGAGCTCCGAGCGGCTCTCGAACTCTCCGTCCGCGACGAACGAGTCGAGCAGCTCGAGCTCCTTGCGGTTGCACCGTAGGGCGATGCGCGCTTCCTCCGGGTCCTTCGGGGGAGGCGTCCGCTCGCGAGAGCGACCGTTTCCCCGCTTTGAAGCGTTGTCGAACACGACTGCGACAAATGAACACATTTTCAGCTACTTAAACATACGTCGCACGCTGCGTCAGGAACGAGCCCACTAGGTCTGTTCGCTCGATCTCTGACGTGTCAAACGGGATCTGTACCATGTCGAACAGCCAACTTCCCCGTTCTTAGCGTGTATAACCGTCTCGCGATTCACGGCCTCTGGTCGCATCGGGAGCGGTATCGGCCGAAGGGCCCCCACGACGGCGCCCCAGATGGACCGACCACTCGGGCTCAAGCTTCAAATGCGGGAGGGAGTCGTCCGGATGCCGAGGAGCTGTCGGTTGCTCGGAAGCAGGAAGTCATGAACCCACGAACTCGTCGAAGGAGATTGCGACGCGGCCGGCGTGGAGTCTCTCCGATCATCGCTACGATCCTCCTCGTCGCGATCACCGTGATCATTGCCGCGGTGCTCTACACGCTCCTGATTCCGCTCCTCGGACATGCAGGTACGCCGTTGCAGTCGAACCTCGCGTTCGGTACCACGACCGTGCATCAGCCGACCGTCGGGCAGATCGGATGCGCTGCGGGCGACTACTGCTGGGCGATCCAGATCCAGACCGCGACTCAGGGTGTGGCGCCTTCCTCGTTCAGCCTCTACGTGCAAAACACGAGCGGCCTCACCGTCTCGACGACGAGTTGGAACTTCACGATCATCGACGCCTCCAATCATCTCGTGGCGTACGCTCCCGGTCCCCAAGCGGGATCGAGCACAGGATGGACTCCAGGTCCGGGATACTCAACGGACAATGCATTGAATCTCGCGATGACGCTATGGATCGACACCGGCTCCGCCCACGGGCAGCCCGGAGGTAACATCCTGTACGCGACCGGTCAGGGCTCCTGGTACGGTTCGATCCACACGACGCTCGCGTAGAGCCCGGATCGAGCCGGCTTCCACCACCCGAGCCGATCCCCAGAGCCGGCGCACGCCGTTTCGGCTAGCCCTTGGGAGCCGAGGGGAGGGGCGATCCACCCGCGGGGGACGCGAGCTTCGTCCCGCACTTCCAGCAGACCTTCTCTCCGGGGTAGACGACCGCCCCACAGTTGGGGCAGGAGGCCTCGGCGACCGGGGTC
>JABEUK010000139.1 GCA_013044425.1 Thermoplasmata archaeon
CGCGATACCATGATGAAATGGAATGTAGGTCTCCCAGAGGTCACTTCGGTACGACGGCCCTCGACACCGGTTCGCGTGCAGGCTCAGAACGGAACAAACCGTACCGGAGCATCCTCTCCGCTAACCCCGGCGTATGAGCTCACGATTGTGGACGGGCTGACGGAAGCGGGGGTCCTGCTCCGATCAGCATGGTGAGCACCCGATCACGGAACGATTCGCCCCGCTTCCTACACGTCCGATAGACGGTCAACAATCGCTCGAGGGTTCTCGCACCGATCCAGGTCCGCCGCCCTCCGCTCACCTTGCGGATCAGCACTCCCTGACGGATCGCGTTCTCCGCTCCGTTGTTGTGGTAGGGTACGCCCGGCACCCGCAGGAAGGTGAACAGCGTCCGCCGCCGATGGCGGAGCTCCTTCGCGATCCGTCGAGCATCTCGGTCCTTCCATTCGATCTTCAGCAGAGCCGCCATTCGCCGCCTCGCTCTACGGAAGGCTTGGGCTCGTTCCGCCACCGACACCCTCGCCCGATCCTTCACCACGAGGATCGCCTCCCGGTAGATCGATCGCACCGTGTCCACGAACCCCAGGAGCTCCGTCGGCGGGTGCCCCGCCGAGGTGAGCTTCGCCGGCGCCTCGCTCAACAGTCGCCGGGGCTCGACCCGATGCCGCACTTCCGCCCGCTCCAACCATCGGTTCACATGCACGGGGTCCAGTGCGTGGTCGGCCGTCGTGATGGCATCGTAGGGGTCCCACGCATCGTGGCCGAGCACGCCCTCGAAGCCTTCCAGCACCTCGAGCACCGCCGTCTTTCCTCGAGTCGGGGCGATCTGGTAGACCGTGGCGGCCAGATGCTCGTAGACCCACAGCCAACCGTTCTTCCCGTTGATGCGGAAGGACGTCTCGTCGGCCCCCACCACCGAGGCGGCCCTCACGGAGGCCCGGAGGCGAGCATACTCGCCATCCAAGCGATCGGCGACCCACGCCTCGAGCGCCAGGATGGAGGCTTCGCTGATCGAGAGCCCGAAGCTCTCGGAGAGGCTCGTACGGACCTTCTCGACGGAGAGCCCCAGCATCCGCTGATGCGCGATCCACGCTGCGAGCACCGGGCCGAACTGTCGGTTCGGCGGGAGCGGAGGCTCGGCGTGGACCCGACGGTGACAGCCAGGACAACGGTAGCGGAACACCTCGAGATCGAAGATCAACAGTGCCGGCAAGGGAAGGTCGGTGATCATGCGGTGGAGCGAGTCGAGCGGATCGCCGAGCTTCGTCGAGCACTTCGGGCATCGCTCGAGGGCGACCTGAACGGACGGGGCGTTCGGTGTCGGACGAGAGCGACCATGACCGGGATGACCGAACTGACCCCCGCTCGGTCGCCGCTCACCCCGCGGCACCGGGCGACGGTAGAACGTCTTGCTCGAAGGAACTCCTCCCGCCTCGGCCGTGCGGTCCGAGGCGGCGAGAACGGGAGCGGAGGTCTTCAGCCGCTCGTTCTCCCTCCTCAGGCGCTGGATCTCCTCGCGAGCTCGGCGGAGTTCCTCCCGGGTCTGGCGAACCTCCTCCTCGACCTTCTCCAGCCGCTCGAGCTTACGGAGGATCTCCCGACGCTGCTCGCGGTCCAGGGTCAGCGACTCGTCGTCCGAGGCGAGGTGGAACTTCAGATCCCGAGTGGCCACGGTGCCCTCGGGCACCGAGGTAATGGGTTCCCGGATTTACAATTTGGGTACGAGAGGAACCGCAGCGTTCTCAGCCCGTCACTGACCGGAATCGTGAGCTGCTAGTGCGCCGCCAAAGACGACAGACCAGTAGGTGAGAGACCTATCGTGAAAGAAACCGAGAGGCACGAAGCGAGGACCAAGGTCGGCCCAGCAATGGGTCGGTCGGAGCAGGTCGACAAAGGGGGACACCGGACCCACGATATTTGGCCTAGGGACCCCGACGCGAATCCGCAGGCCCAATCGCAAGAGAACCCGGGTGGCGGAAGCCACAGTAGCGTCGACATCACACCCGCAGCAATGCGGACCATGGATGGGCCGAGCCTGTTAACAGGTGGTGAAGGCAGAACCCCGGACCGGAACTCGGGCGTGAGGTTCCGGGGCCATCCCGGCGTAGTTGGGTGGGCATGTGGAGAAGGTCTGTCGGAGAAAGGCGGGAGGTCCCACGAGGTATCCGAGGAGGAGGCAGAGTCCACAAGTCCTGTCCTCGGGAGAAGGGGCGCGATAAGGGAAACACCCGAAACGCGACACGGAGCCTCGTGGGAAGTCGGAGAGGCGCGTAGTAGCGGTGAAACCGCCGAGAGGCGGGGGATGCGAAGGGGCCTCACTTTGGGGCAGCGCCTGGAGGAGAGCGGGGCCGCTCACGTGGCCGAGAGGCCCAGACCATGAGCGAGACCAAGGTCCGCGAACTCCAACAGGCGCTTTACCGAGCGGCGAAGGCGAATGCGGCGCGAAGATTCCATGCGCTGTACGACAGGGTGGGACGCCGGGACGTTCTGGCGGAGGCTTGGGCGCAGGTCCGGGCCAACGGCGGTGCGGCGGGCGTCGACGGGAAGACCATCGAGGAAATCGAGAGGGAAGGCGTACCAGGGTTTCTGGAAGAGCTGGAGCGCGACCTGAGAGAGAAGACCTACCGACCACGCTCGTTGCGGCGGGTGTGGATACCGAAGTCCGGAGGCAAAGCCCGGGGACTGGGCATTCCCACGGTGCGGGACCGGGTGGTCCAGACGGCGGCGAAGCTGGTGTTGGAACCGATCTTCGAGGCCGACTTCGAGCCGAACTCGTATGGGTTCCGGCCGGGGAAGTCCGCGCACGATGCGGTGGCCGAGGTGACGAAGTGGCTGAACTTCGGGTGCGAGCAAGTGGTGGACGCGGACATCGAAGGTTGTTTCGACAACCTACCGAGAACGGCCGTGATGGAAGCGGTGGCCCGACGGGTAGTGGACGGGGCCGTGCTGAAGTTGATTCGGCAGTGGCTGGACTGCGGAGTGATGGACGGGGAAACCCTCCATCACTCGGACCGGGGGACCCCGCAGGGTTCCCCCCTGTCGCCCCTGCTGGCCAACACGGTGTTGGACCGCGTGGACAAGGGATGGAAGGCGAGCGGGTTGGAATCTCGATGGGGCGCGAACGCCCATCTGGTGAGGTATGCCGATGATCTCGTGATCCTCGCGCAGAAAGACGTACGGAGAGCCCGGGAGACCTTGGTGACCCTTCTGGGGGAGCTGGGGCTGAGGCTGAGTGAGACCAAGACGCGGGTGGTGGAAGCCAAGGAGGGTTTCGCCTTCCTCGGCTTCCATTTCCAGCGAACGTACGAGCCGAAGCGCGGGAAGCGGGTGACACGATGGTATCCCTCGGAGAAGTCGGAGCGCAGGATACGGGAGCAGATTCGACAGATGACCCGCACCCGGAGCCTGGCGCGGAGTACGGCGCATGGGGTGCGTGAGGAACTGAAACCGGTGCTGAGAGGTTGGGGGAACTATTTCCAACCGAGCATGGCCGGACCGGCGTTCAGCCGGGTGTGGTGGTACGCGCACGCCCGGTTGTCCCGACTCTGGCGTCGGGCGAGACAGAAGGCCGGTGTCGGAAGGTTCGAGGAACTGGCGAGGCTGGGATTGACCTTGTATGAGGTGAAGCCCCGGCCTCGACCGCACCCGTGGAGCGGCGCATGAGCGGATACGGCCGCTCGGTGAACCCCATCGGCGAGCGTAGTGCGGGAAATCCGCCCGCTACGTTCGAAGGGGGGGAGGTGGAGATGCGGAGAACCCGTGCGCCACCTCTCTACCCGACCAACAACTGTACTGGCGGCGGGTCGCGACGAACCGCGCGAGCGTACCGGGGGGATCGCTTGTTGGTCTCAAGGGGGTCCGATTCGTTTGCATGCGAGGACCGCACAATTCGAGGGAGGATTTCAAATACTCGTAATCCCGACGGTCGGATACATGATTGCGACCGAGAACGCCCGTCCCAGGGCGCTCGTTGC
>JABEUK010000140.1 GCA_013044425.1 Thermoplasmata archaeon
GCTCCGACGGCGTCCCGATCTCCGTGTCCGGGAGGTCCGAGGCAATGTCGACACGCGCATCGGCCTCGTCCACGCCCGAACGGTCGACGCCGTCCTCGTCGCGGTGGCCGGCATCGTGCGGCTCGGCCGGCGATCAGAGATCTCCGGCATCCTCCCGAGCACGCGCTTCCTTCCGGCTCCCGGCCAAGGAGCTCTCGCGCTCGAGGCAAGACGGGGGGATCGGCGGATCGCGCGAATCGCCGCCCGGCTCGACGCTCCCGCGGTCCGTGCGGCGGTGACCGCCGAGAGGGAACTCGCCGCCGCGGTGGGTGGCGACTGCAACCTGCCTCTCGGGGCCCTGGCCACGGTTCGCCCCGGCGGGCTGGTTCTGAGGGCCGAGATCGTGTCGAGGGATGGAACGATCACGCTCGCCGCCCACGGAAAGGACGCCCTCGGCCGGGCCGCAAACCTCGGGCGACGCGTAGGGACGGCGCTGAACGATGCGGGGGCACAAGAGCTCCTCGCGCAGGTGACCCCGTAGGAGGATCGTGCCCGACCGACGGTCGCCCTCCGTGCTCCTCCTTTCCTCTCGAACGACCCTGCCCGGCCTCGGTGCTCGACTGGCCCGCAACGGCATTCGGCTGCAGCGGGTCGAGACGGTGCTCTCCTCCCCGGTACTCCGTACGAGCGTCGCCGGACGGCTCGAGCGCTTCGGCCCGTTCGATACCGTAGCGGCCTCCAGCAAGGCGGCGGTCGACACGTTCGTGCGCCCCCTAGCGCGACGGGCCGGGTTCCGGGCCGCCTCCGTAGAGTTCTGGGCCGTCGGGGCCGAGACCGAACGAGCGCTCCGAGAGGCCGGGGTACCTCGGGTCCGGCGCGCGAACGGGGAAGGCGCTGAGCCCGTGCGCCGCGCGCTCGCCGGGCGCCGGCGACGCATCGTGGTTCCACGATCGGACCGAGCCGGACCCCGCTTCGGCCGAGAACTCGCGGCCCACGGTCACGCGGTGCTCGATCTGGTGGTCTATCGGATCCGCCCGGGAGCTCGGCGCGGCGGGGAAGAGCAACGGTCGGCGCGCGCGGCACGGGTCGTGGTCGCCGCGAGCCCCTCGGCGATCTCGCACTTCCGCCGGATGGTAGGTCCCAGCACCTTTCGCCACCTGGCCCGGTCGGCCCGCTGGGTCGTGCTCGGTCCCCGCACCGCCAAGGCGGCGCGGGGCCACGGTCTTCGCGCCGTGGGGATCGCTCCGTCCGCCTCGGTACAACGCTTTACCCCCTACCTTCTTGGAGTGCTCGCCCATGCCCCGCACTGACGCTTCCCGCATTGGAACTCGATCGGGCGCGAGCTCCTCCGAACGCCTGCGACGGCTTCGTACGACCCCCGCGATCCGCGAGCTCCTCGCCGAAGTCCGAACCGCTCCCTCCCGCCTCGTGTATCCCGTCTTCCTCCGTCCGTCGGAGGGTCGCCCCGAGGCGATCCCGTCCCTCCCCGGGGTCCTGCGCTACGGCACGGACACGGTGGGGACGCTCGCCCGGGACCTCCTCCGCGAAGGGATACCAGCGGTGCTCCTCTTCGGCCTTCCGAAACGGAAAGAGCTCGATGGCCACGAGGCCTGGAGCTCGAACTCGAGCGTCGTCCATGCGATCCGAACGATCCGGCGCGCGGCGCCGGATCTGGTGATCTGGACGGACCTGTGCCTGTGCTCGTACACTCGGCATGGGCATTGCGGGATCCTCCGAGGTTCGGAGATCGACAACGACGCCACCGTCGATCGACTCGGTCGGATCGCGGTCGCCCACGCCCGCGCGGGCGCCCACTTCGTCGCTCCGAGCGCCATGATGGACCACCAGGTCGCCGGCATCCGCTCCGCGCTGGATGGGGCTGGATTCGAAACCACGGGCATCGTCGCGTACGCGGCGAAGTTCGCCTCGTCGTTCTACGGACCGTTCCGCGACGCAGCCGATTCGACCCCCTCGTTCGGGGACCGCCGCGCCTACCAGATGGACCCTCGGAACGGGAGGGAAGCGCTCCGCGAGCTCGCGCTGGACGCGGCCGAGGGAGCGGACGTCCTCCTGATCAAGCCGGCCCTCCCATCCCTGGACGTGATCGCGCGCGCCCGGGTGCAGTTCCCCCATCCAATCGCCGCCTACCAGGTCAGCGGGGAGTACGCCATGATCCGTGCCGCGGCCGAACGCGGTTGGCTCGACGAACGCGCCGCGGTGATCGAGGCGACGAACGCGATCCACCGCGCCGGCGCCGACCTTGTGATCTCCTACTTTGCCCGCGATCTGGCCCGGTGGTCCCGGGAGGGACGATGAGCGAGCCGGCGGCCGAGGGAGGCTCCGAACCCCGCGACTTCGTCAAGTATACCCTCCTGCACCTGAGTCCGGAGTGGCGGCGGCGGTCCGCGCACCTGCGCCACCGCGGGAGCGCGCAGCTCGAACGAATCCTCGACTCCCCGCCCGCCGGAGCGATCGTTCGAACCTTCTCTCTGGTCGGCACGAAGGCCGACGTCGAGATGCTCCTGTGGATGATCTCCCCGGACCTCGAGCCGATCCAGCACTGGCACGCCCGGCTCTTCGGGACCGAGATGGGCGGCTATCTCGAGACGCGGTACTCCTACCTCGGGATGGCCCGCCGTTCCGAGTACCTGGGCGAGCACGCGCACGCGGGGCAAGAGGGCGGATCGTCCCAGCGTCGGCCCGCCGACCTTCCCTACCTGTTCCTCTACCCCTTCATCAAGCGACGGGACTGGTATGGGCTTCCCTTCACGGACCGCCGCCGCATCATGGGCGAGCACTTCCGCATCGGCCACAAGTACCCGAAGGTGCTGATCCACACCGCCTATTCCTTCGGCCTGGATGACATGGAGTTCATCCTCTCCTTCGAAGCCGAATCCCCCGCGGAGTTCCTGGACCTTGTGTCCGATCTCCGCGCGACCGAGGCGAGCCGTTACACACAGCTCGAGACACCGATCTTCACCGCGCTCCGGGTCCCGCCGAAGCGGATGATCGAGCTCGCCGAGGGAATCCCGTGAGCCCTGCGCCCGGGCCTCGTTCCCGGGCCCTGTTCCGGCGGGCCGAGCGGACCCTCGTCGGAGGGGTCGACAGCCCGGTCCGCGCGTTCGCTTCGGTCGGAGGCACCCCGGTCTTCTACGCCCGGGGCCGGGGCGCATGGCTGACGGACGTCGACGGAGCCCGCTATCTCGACCTCGTGGGCTCGTGGGGAGCCAACATCCTCGGTGCATCTCCTCCCTCGGTCGTTCGGTCGGTGCGCGAGGTCGCTACGCGCGGCCTTTCCTTCGGAGCCCCGTCGCCCCTCGAGCACGAGCTCGGCGAGCGGATCCGGCGTGCGGCTCCGGCGATCGAGCGCCTCCGGTTCGTCTCCTCGGGAACCGAGGCCACCATGAGCGCCCTTCGGGTCGCCCGGGGATTCACGGGTCGCAGCCGCATCGTGAAGTTCGAAGGGGGGTACCACGGCCACTCCGATGGGCTGCTCGCCCGGGCCGGCTCGGGGCTCGCCAGCGCGGCTCGGCCGGATTCGGCGGGAGTCCCTCGATCGATTGTCGCCGACACCCATGTACTCCCGTACAACGACCTGCCCGCCCTCCACGCTTGGTTCGAACGCTGGGGGGCCGAGACCGCCGCCGTCATCGTCGAACCGGTCGCCGCCAACATGGGCGTCGTGCCCCCCGAACCAGGATTCCTCTCCGCGATCGGCCGCCACTGCCGTAGGTCGGGCGCGCTGTCGATCGCGGACGAGGTGATCACCGGTTTCCGATTGCGCCGGGGACTCGCGGCGCCGATCCTCGGACTCACCCCCGACCTTGTCACGCTCGGCAAGATCATCGGCGGAGGGATGCCCGTCGGAGCGTACGGGGGTCGACGCGACGTCATGGAAACGGTCGCCCCGCTTGGCCCGGTCTACCAGGCCGGCACCCTCGCGGGCAACCCGGTCGCCATGGCCGCCGGGATCGCCACGCTCGACGCGCTGACGGCACCGAGCTACCGCGCGCTCGAGCGATCCGGTCGCGAGCTGGAGCGGGTGCTGAGGGAAACGGCCGACGGCGCCGGCGTCCGCCCGTTCACGGTCCAACGGGTCGGCTCGATGCTGGGCCTCTTCTTCGGGCCGGGCCCGATCCGGAACTTCGCCGACACCCGCGGGCTCGACCGGAAACGCTACGCTCGATTCTTCCACGCCGCCCTGGACCGGGGGATCGCACTTCCTCCGTCCGCCTTCGAGACGACGTTCCTCTCCACCGCGGTCGGCGCACGCGAGATCGCCTGGGCCCGGCCCCGCTTCGCGAAGGCGTTCGCCCGCGTCGCACGGAAGGGAGGTTGATGCGCGATCGGGTCCTTCGCGCCCTCCGAGGGGAGGAGGTCGACCGACGACCGATCTGGCTGATGCGCCAGGCCGGTCGCTACCTGCCCGGCTACCGGGCCCTGCGCGAGCGCCACTCCATCCTCGAGCTCGCCCGGACGCCCGGACTCGCGGCCGAGGTGACGCTCGAACCGCTGCGCCGATTCGACCTGGACGCGGCGATCGTCTACGCCGACATCACGCTGCCGTACGCCGGCCTCGGAGTCGATTTCTCGATCGACCCGGGGGTGGGGCCGGTGATCCCGAAGCCGATCCGGACCCGCGCCCAGGTCGAGGGGCTCACCGCGTTCGATGCCGAGAGAAGCGTAGGGTTCGTCGGGGAAACGATCCGCCGGTACCGGGAGCTCGAGGCCGATCGGCCGATCATCGGGTTCGCCGGCGGCCCCTTCACGCTCGCCTCCTATCTCATCGAAGGGGGAGCCTCGCGGGAGTACACCGAGACCAAGCGCTTCCTCTACCGGGACCCCGGGGGATTCGATCTCCTCCTCGACCGCCTCACCGACATGACCGTGGAGTACCTGCGTTTGCAGGCTGGGGCCGGGGCCTCCGCCCTCCAGCTGTTCGATAGCTGGATCGGAACCGTGAGCGATCGGGTGTTCGCCGAGCACATCGCCGGCCGCCTCCAGCGACTGTTCGACGCGCTCCAGCCGTTGAAGCTCCCCACGATCTATTTCTCGACGGGCTCCTCGCACCTGCTCGAACAGCTCGCCGACCTCGGGGCGACGGCGCTCGGGGTCGACTGGCGCGAGTCGCTCGGACGAGTACGAAGTCGGGTCGGCGCGGATCTCGCCCTCCAGGGCAACCTCGATCCCGGCGCCCTCCTCGGCGACGCGGCGACGCTGAGGACGGCCGCCCAGCGGGTACTGAACGAGATCCCGGACGGCCGTTCGCACGTCTTCAATCTCGGCCATGGGATCCTGCCCACC
>JABEUK010000014.1 GCA_013044425.1 Thermoplasmata archaeon
GGTGAGGAGGAGATTGCGACCCCGACACGGCGGTTCAGCTTGCACGAGATCACGAGTGGCCTGCCCGACGACTCACGCGAGACGGAGGAGCGCGAGGCGGAGCGGAGGCTGCGCGGGCTGAGAGGGCGGGTGAAGGCGGCGAGGGCGGTGATCGCGCGAACGTCGGGGCTCGCGGAGGTGCTCGCGAGGGACTGGCGGAGAGCCACCCGGTTCTACGCGCGGTACGGGGTGACGGAGAGGCTCGTGCGGCACGGGGTGCCGGCCGTGGCTTCGACCGACCAGGATCTCGCGGAGCGCGTGGGATCGTCGAGCATCTGGATGGCGGAGGCGCGCGCCCGGGCGGATGCGGTGTTCCCCGATCTCGAACGAGCCGAGGATGGGCGAGAACGAGCGCTTCCATCTAGGGGGACCTTCTAGACGCTTGGAGGACGGCCCGAGGACGGGGCCGAGAACACCTCATAGACGACCGCCACAACGCCCGACCCAAGAAGCGCCCCAACGATCAGTCCGTAGGAGGGGGGTGGCGGGAGGGTGTAAGTAGGGCATCCGGGCGTGCCTACGGGACACTGGAACTGGTGGGACTAAATGTCGATGAGAATGAAGAGGAGGATGAGTGCCACGGCAACGAGCACGGCCCCCAAGCCCACGAGCAAAGGCCTCATGGCAGGTTGGGGGAGGTCGTCGAGCATAAACGTTCGGGACTACTTGTTCAACGCTCGGCGCCCTTACCTTGGTGGGCCACAGGGATCGTAACGCGCGTGTGAAGGTGGCGCGCGCGATAATCGCGAGCACGCCGGGGCTCTGCGAGGTTCTGGCGAGCCGTTGGCAGCGCGCGGCACGGCTCTATGCGCGGTTCGGGATCACGGACGAACTCGTGCGGCACGGGGTGCCGGGCGCAGATGCGCTTGGGGGTGATCTCGCGGAGCGGATTGGGTCGCCCAACGTTGATCGCTTCAATGCCTCTTCCGACGCAACCTCAGTGCGGCATACACGGCAACAAAGAAGCCAATGAGGACCCAGACGATTCCCAGTACGACGAAGACACCAGGGGGAGAAGCCCACTGACACCCTGGACCGGAAAGGCTCGGAGGAGGACTACCGCACCCAGAGGCAACGACCTCGGCAACACCGTACGTGATCGATCCGACCCCGGTCGCTAGTAGAACCAGCCCGATCACCAAGACTAGACGGACCATGTCGGTTCAGGATTCGACGATGCAGCTGCTTGCACGGTGTGAGAACTCCTCGACTTGGCCAGAATGATGTTTGGCACTTCGCGCGTCCTGCCCTGCCCTTCCGTTCTGATCTGTGTAGGAACTTACCGCGGTGGTTGGCTATATAGTACGGCGGACAGTTTTACTTCAGTCCCAGACTTCCGGGGAGGAGCAAGATGAATGCGAGTGCGGCGGGCTCGCCTCGGTCGCCATCGGTCGCGCGCGTACGGCCGCGACGGTTTCTTGTGGCCGGTGTAGTGTCTGCCGGAATCGCAGTGGCGATCACCGTCTGGGCCCTTGGCGGATCGGGATTGCCCGCTTCGGGGCCCTCCACCGTCACTCTCTCCGGCTATAGCACCACGAACGGGAATTGCAGCGACATCTATTGTCCGGCAGTCGTTCTTGGGCAGGACCTCCTCCCCTCCGGGGTCAACGTTTCAGTTCTTTGGATCGACGTTAGCCACGGGCAAGCGGCGTTACGCGTATGGGGACCCGGTGGCACTCAACAGTTCCCCTGCGGCAGTCCAGGTGCAGCAAGTGAATGTGCCTTCGAATCTCAAGGCGGGAACTATACCTTCGTGGCTAGCTCATCATCCGCTCAGTACGGGCAACAGGTGAACTACACTCTCACCTACTCGCGTTGATACCGATCAGAAGAGCGAGCGGCCTGCCCGACGACTCGCGGGAGGCGGCGGAGAGGGACATTGAGTGGCGGCTGCGCGACCTGCGGGGGCGAGTGAAGGTGGTGAGGGCGGTGATTGCGGGGTCGGCTGGGCTCCGTGAGCGGCTGGCGAGTGACTGGCGAAAGGCGAGTTGGTTCTACATGAGGTTCGGAATCACAGAAGGGATGTTACGAAGCGGGGTTCCGTCGTCCGAGGTTCCGGGGGAGAATCTCTTGGATGTGCTTCGAACCTTGTGCGGTGGAATGACCGAAGTCCGCGCAAGAGTCAGTAAGGTACTCCCCGGCTGCGAGGGGGATTGACGCGCCCTTGGACTGCGGGGGTCGTCCTCTGATTCTCCTGAGGCAGGATTTTCAAGCAACCGAGATGAAACTCGGTCTAGATGGCCCGGGACCCTGACATATTCCCAAAGTTGATGAGGCCGGAAAGTCTTTGTTGTTGAGTCGGCTTAGTTGACTGGCAATCAGAGCTGCGAATGATCGCGAAAGTCGTTGCGTTCATTCCGAGGATGCCTTATCACTTTAGTGAAGCGTTGAAGTACTTCCTGAGAGGGCCGGGTGCATCCTCCATAGTTCCCGGCAGCTTCGTAGCTCACGAATATGATTTTACGTTCACACGCAGCCAGTCTGGACACCGCGTCCAGTTTGCGTTCTATGCTTCAGGTCACTTGGTCCTCAGACTACTAGAATCCCCCACGGGCCGCCTAAACGGAGTTCACCCGGAAGAGTCGACTGCTGGGGGAACCGCGGAGGAAGGAGCCCCCCGGACAGCTCCGAGCGTCTTGGACGGAGGTGTAAAGAAGTTCTATTCCGAGCTATTCGCCCAGGGAATGTCGGGAGGGCATACCGGGTTCATCCCGCCCGACTGGTGGCTGAATTACGGGGTGGCCGAATTCGAGGACGACACAGGGCTGTCGCAAGCCGTCATCGTGGCCACCGTCAACTTCATAGATGGGATGACCCACGAGCTTCGAGCCGTTCCGACACGAATCACTCGACAACACGTCGCGGAGGCCGTGATGGTTCTACGACGGGTTCGTCAGTCGCGCGCGTGCCTCAGAATGTTTGACACGGTGGCCGGCCCGTTGGACCGCAAACAGCTTGAGGTGGCCTCCATCGAAATCGATTTCAACGAGGCTTTCGCTATCGCACGAGAGCGAGAATTTGAGCTTGCTGTCCAAGATCACATTCGTCGCCTGAACACTACGCTTCAGCTTCTCCAAGGTGTCGCGATAGTCGTTGCCATCGGATTGCTGGCGTACACCATCTACATCAGCCACTGATAATTCAGCCCTTGAAGAGCGGCATTTCGCCAATTATGGTTGCACCCGGACAGTTCGATGCGGCGCGTATCACCAGCTAAAGCGGGTGGGACCGTCCGTCTGGTGTCGCTATAGAAGATCCGTGAGACTGAGAGCTGTTCCGGGGCTTCTGCAATCCGAAGGCCCACAGGCGCAGTCGCACACATCGACAGTGATGACACCCTCCGATCTCTCTGGCAACTCAACCGCGACGGGAACGTGACGAGGGCTTGAGACATTCATGTGGACCCCCACTCCTACCCTTCCAACAACGTTAGATCGAGCGGCACATATGTAGCTTACCGTGCCGCGAGGCCTTGGGACGTAATTCCCGGGCCTCCCCCGCCGGGCCTATCCCGCGAGCGCGCCACTCCACGGGATGATCTCCGCCACCCATCGGAGCTGGGCCAAC
>JABEUK010000141.1 GCA_013044425.1 Thermoplasmata archaeon
AGGAAAACTCCTCCACGATCCGCTTCCGACCGGCAGCGCCGAGCCGGGCCCGCAGCTCTGAATTCCCGAGGAGATCCACGATCGCCCGGGCGAGACTCTCGGGCCGGCCGGGGGGGACCAGCGTCCCGGTGCTTCCGGTCACGACGACTTCGCGGATCCCTCCCACTTCCGACGCCACGACCGGAACTCCGGAGGCGAGGCTTTCGAGGATGCGGATGGGAAAGTCCTCATAGTACGTAGGGGCGATGACGAGGTCCGCAGCCGCGTACACCTGGGGGAGCTCCTCGTACGGCAGATAGCCGAGGAAGCGCACATGGGACGCGACGTCGGGGGCGAGGTCCGCGATGCGGAGGAACTCCTCGGCCCCACCTCCGGTAAAGACGAACTCGGCATTCGGGAACTGCTCGATCACCTGGGGGATCGCCCGGGCAAGGACCCCGGCGCCCTTCACCAACGTGGGCCGACCCGGGTACAGCACGGTTCGACGCTCGGGGCTCGAGCGGAGGCGGTCCGGCTGCCGCAAATCTGGTCGGAACCGTTCGGGATCGCCCCCGCAGTGGATCACATGGATGCGGTCCGATGGCACCTTGAGGGCGACGAGTTCCCTCCGCATCCATTCCGAGACCGCGATATAGGTGTCGTGGGGCCGCCGGAGGATCGACCGCTCGGCCATCCCCAAGATCGGGGCGAGCGTCATCTGCCAACGCTCGGACGATTCCAGCCGGCCCCCGAGCTCGCGGGCGATCCGGATGCCCTGACGCTGCCCCAGGATCGTCGTATGCATCGTCCGGACGGTGGCGACGGACCGCCGGTCCACCTTGCGCACCAAAAGGTCCGGCATGTGGGCATGTTGGGAATGGATAAGGTCGAACTTCTCCTGGCGTCCTTCCCGACCGAGGTACCGTCGCACCGCTCGTTGGAAGGCCAGGTTGTACCGGAAGGTATCATGGGCCTCGGAGATGGGAAGTATGGTGATCCGGCCTCCGAAGTATTCCTCGAGGCGGTTGCGGTCGTACACCTCGGTCCCCCGCTGCCGGAGCGGCGTGAGGACCGTCAGGTCGACCCGACCGGCGAGCTGCCGGAGGATCTCCACCGAGTACGTTCCCACGCCTCCTTGATTGGGGAGGAGCTCGGGGGCGAGGAAGCAGACCCGCATCGGTTACGGTCCCTCCCTGGATGTTGGGCAGCAACGGGACCGTGCCGGCACGATTCTCCCCGACCAACCATACCCGAAGGAGAGATTAGGTCGAGGGCCGTTCGCACCCCCCATGGAAGATGCGCCGGGGACCGTGGGCCGGCCGCCTTCCTCGGAACACGCGCCGTTCTTCCGCCGTCCGCACCTGTATGTCCTGACGGCCCTCGCGGCGCTGTACGTGGCCACCTCCGCGTTCCTGCCGATTGTGTGGGTCCAGTTCCCGCTCGGATTCCTCATCTTGTTCATCATTCCGGGGTATGCGATCGGCTGGCTCGCGCTCGCCCCCAGGGACCGCTGGCCGTGGACCCTCACGTTCGCCCTCGTTGTAGGCTGGAGCGTGGCGGCGAACGTGGCCGTGGGGATCCTTCTTCTCGTTCTCCATCTCGGCCTGCCTCCCGTGGTCTTCGGGGGCTACGCCTTCGCGCTCATCGAGGCCGCCCTGGTCGTGGACATCGTTCGAGGTGCGCCGGCCCCCGGCCCGGCGGGCGCCCCCTCGCCCCTGGCCGCCAGCCTGCGATTGACCGGATACCGGCCGGCGCAACGGGTGGCCGCCTACGGCCTCCTTTCGGCGATCCTCCTCGTCATCGTGGTCATCGTCGTCCTTGCGAGCATTTTCCCGAACAACTCTCCCGCCCTCGCCTTTTCGATCACGGGCTACGGAGGCACCTCCGCGAACCTACCTCCGGTGGGCACCATCAACCACACCCTCGAGATCGAGGCGATCGTGCAGAACAACGTGACCGCCCAATCGTTCACGCTGGAGGTGCGCTCGGCCATCCAGAACGCGAGCGTGCCGTACTTCAACGTTATCCCATGGAAACTGCCGCTGTCGCTCGAGAACGGTACCATGGCCATCGATCCGGTATCGCTCACCGCGTTGCAGACCGTCACCGTGGCGGTGGTGTTCGAGTTCCCGCACGCCGGCGATTTTGTCCTGCAGTTCCTCCTGGACGCGCCGGGCGGAGCGGTGGTCGGTCGGGCCACGTGGACCGTCGCGATCACGTAGGGCGGCGAGGAGCGAAACCCATCGCTCCGAGGTCGGAAACTGCGATTGGCCTCCGATAGGCAGCGGGGCAGGGAGCCGGCACGGGTGGGGGCCGGCCGAAGGTCCGTTTCCCTCCGAGCCAGAAATTTGTGCAGCTGCTCCGCGGATGTCCCACATGCTCCGTCCAATCCGGGCGCACCTCCCGTCACGCCGCCGATAGGTAAGGGAATGTCGGAAAATAACTTAGTAAAGTCCTGACGGCATACTACCGTTTCTTCCTCGAGACGGCCCCACCCTCCGCGGTCTTCGTCACCTTCTTGCGAGGATAGATTGTGTAGTTCCACTGAGGATTGACTTCGTGCTCCACGATGTTCAGTTTCGCCATCTGCTCGTCGGTGATTTCCTCCTTCCCGTAGACCCTCTTGTCGAGCTTCGCTTTCACCCTCAACCCCCCCTTCGTACGAGTACCTGCGATGAGGCTTACCACTGTCGCGTAGCTGTCAAGAGGCACCCCCTGCCAGTTCAGGCTGATGAACGAGAACATCCGGTGCTCGATCTTGTTCCACTTGCTCGTCCCCGGCGGGTAGAGACAGGTGGTCACGGGCAGGCCCAGTTCCTCCGAGAGCTCTTGCAGGTGAAACTTCCATCCGCGTTTGTGGGACCCGTTCCCGCCGCCCCCGTCGGCGCATACCAGCCACCCCGTGGCCTCGGGATACTGATCCCGACCCACGAGCCTCCACCATCGGTGGAGGCTCTCCACGGCGAACTCCGCGGTCTCCGAGGTGATCCCCACATTCACGAACCCGTGGTTGCGGGCCACGTCGTAGACTCCGTAGGGGATCGCCTTCCCTACCGCCAAGTCCGGAAAGTCGTAGACGTTCACCTCGACCGGCTTCCCTTTCGGCCGGTAGGTCGTCCCGGCATTCTTGAACGCCCCCACCTTCTCCTTCTTCTTGCAGTCC
>JABEUK010000142.1 GCA_013044425.1 Thermoplasmata archaeon
CCCGCGGTGCACCGAACGCGCGGTTCGGCAAGATATATGGACCGTCGGCCGCTGGCAGCTCCGTAGGGTGGTGGACAGCCTCGTGCGCGCCAAGGGAGCGCCCGCTCGAATCCTGGCTGGCGCCACACCCTACGATGACGACGTCCTTCCCCCGGCTGCACTCGAGTTCCTCGCTGAACTTCATCGGAGGTTCGACGCCCGCCGTCGGGAACTGCTCTCCCACCGGGGCGCCTTCCGGGACGGGATCCAAGCGGGACGTCTCCCTGGATTCCCGGAGGAGACGCACGAGGTGCGCGAGACCCACTGGAAGGTACCTCCGCCGCCTACAGATCTCGTCGATCGTCGGGTCGAGATCACCGGTCCACCGGACCGCAAGATGATCATCAACGCACTGAACTCGGGAGCTCGGGTCTACATGGCCGATTTCGAGGACGCGCACGCGCCGACCTGGACTGGCACGATCGGCGGCCAGCACCACTTGAAGGATGCCGTCCGCCGGTGCATCACCTATCGCGCTCCCGACGGACGGGAGTACGTGCTCCGCGAGCGCATCGCGACGCTGATGGTTCGACCTCGAGGCTGGCACCTCGATGAACGGCACCTCACGGTCGACGGGGGACCGATCTCGGCGAGTCTGTTCGACTTCGGGCTCTTCCTCTTCCACAACGGGGCCGAGCTCCTTCGTCGGGGTACGGGGCCGTACTACTACCTTCCGAAGCTGGAGCATTACCTCGAAGCGCGGTTGTGGAACGACGTCTTCCTCTACGCCGAGGGATTCCTCGGACTTCCGAACGGTACGATCCGGGCTACGGCCCTCATCGAGACCCTCCCCGCTGCGTTCCAAATGGACGAGATCCTGTTCGAGCTGAGGGATCACTCCGCCGGACTCAACTGCGGCCGCTGGGACTACCTGTTCAGCTTCATCAAGCAGTACCGCGATGACGGACGGGTTCGCTTCCCCGACCGGGACCGGCTGACCATGGACACCCCGTTCCTCTCCGCATACTCGGCGCTGCTGGTTCAGACCTGTCATCGACGAGGGGCCTATGCCATCGGGGGGATGGCCGCGCAGATCCCCATCGCTCATGATCCCGAAGCGAACGCCGAGGCGATCGCGCGAGTGGTGGCCGACAAGGAGCGCGAGGTCCGTGCCGGCCACGACGGAACCTGGGTCGCCCATCCTGCGCTCGTCCCGATCGCGACCGAGATCTTCGACCGCGAGATGCCGGGACCAAACCAGATCGGCCGCGCCGTCCCGGGCCGGCCGATCGATGCCGCTGAACTGCTCAGCCTTCCGCACGGCCCGATCACCGAGGAGGGCGTCCGACGCAACGCTCGCGTCTCCTTCCTCTACTTGGAATCCTGGCTCCGGGGGATCGGCTGCGTGCCGATCGACCACCTCATGGAGGACGCGGCCACCGCCGAAATCGCACGTGCCGAACTGTGGTACTGGATCCATCACTCCGAGACTCTCGACGGGGGTGGAGCGGTCGACGCCGCACTCTTCCGACGCTACCTGGCGGCGGAAGTGGCGGATCTGCGATCGGACTCCTCACGGGGCGCAGACGCCTCCTCGATCTCCCGGGCCGCGGAGATGTTAGACCGCGTGGTGACCTCCCCGGAGCTGGAGGAGTTCATTACGACGGTCGCCTACGCCGCACTCGCAGACCCTCCCTAGAAACGGAGGATCGGCGCTCGCGTTCCGGGCGCGAAGTAGCCTCTAAGTCCGGCCCGGACCCTCACCCTGCGGTGGGGAGACGCGGGTGTGGGTTGGAGGACCGGCGCGGCCAATGCGCAGAGCTTGCCGGTCCGAACTAGCGCGCGGCCCTCTCCCAGCATCGGAGCCTTGAGCGCAGCGGCGCGGGCTGGCTCCTCGTGGACCCGTGGGGTGCAACGAAGTGGTCGGCGCGTCCTCGCACGGTCAACCGATCGCGTTCCAGAAATCGTCGCGCCAGTAATCCACCTCGTAGCGGATGACGCGGATCGGGACCTTGCGAAGTCCCTGGGATTCTGCCGCGTGCACGGCCTCCCGGAGCTCGTCGGGAGAATTCTTCGAGATCTCGTCGAGGATACGACCCAGGTCCGCATGGATCCCCAGATCGAGCGCACGGCTCGGATGACGCACGATCAAACGGTAGAAGTGCTGCCCACCCGACTCCACGACTCGCAGGATCTGCCAGTCGAGTGGCTCTCCGCGCTTCTGGCCGAGGCGGAACGCGGCGAGATTCCCGAGATCGCAGGCGATCGAGTCCACGTCCGCTGGACCCGGGGTCAGATGGATGGCGATCTCGATCCCACGGGACATGGCAGTCGCAGATGCTCCACTCCGTATCAGCCTAAGCGTCGCGACAGCGGCCGTCGGATCGCGACTTCAGAGGTTCCCGTTTCGACCGCGCGGCCGGTCGGTACCCCAGTTGAGGACCGAAATGAGACCGGCGATGAGGCCGACGACGAAGCACACGAGCCCCGCTCCCAGAATCACGATGGCGAGCCACACTCCGGGGTTCGTCCAGGTGCTCGAGGTCCAGCTACCCGGCACGGGGTCGAATGAATAGACGATGACGCAGAGGATGAACCCTCCGAGGGATCCGATAGCGACTAGCGACAGCCCTCTCACGGATCACCGCCGAATCGGAAGTCGCGGACTGCCATAGTCTGTTGACCGGAGCCAGTCCTATGGGGCCCCGGCACCGCGAACCGAGCAACGGAGCCGCATCACGAGGTGGAGGGATTCGAGACCCTGCCGCACGGCCTGGCTGGCATCGGCCGGCGTGTGGGTGGCGAAGTACTCCTCCACCGCGGCTTCCTGATCGATGCCCAGCATCGGAATGCCGATCCTCAGGAAGAGACTATGGAGCGGCGTGCCGGTCCACATCTTCGACAGCGTCGTCGCCTCGTTTCGGTACCATGCGAACAGCGCGCGGCGGCTCGCCGGATTCGCCGCCGCGCTCAGCAGCATCGGAAACGCGGTGCCCGCCGTGACGACCGACGTCGTGATCAGGTCGAGAGCCCGGCGAACGAGGGTGCCATCGGTGAACGAGGCAAGCGCGAGCACGATCTGGACCCGTTCTCCTTCGCTCGTGGTCGATTTCAAGCGGCGTACCAACGGATCGTACGCGGCCGATCCCTCCGACCTCGCATAGGCCAAGGCCACCGGCCCACGAAGCTCGGCGGGAAGCCGATCGAACTCCACGAATCGGGGCGCCAGCTGCCGCGCGAACGCGGGATCCACCTGGCAAAGGCTCACCGCGAGGATCTCCCGCAGAAGCGGCGCGGAGTCCGCCTCCTTCGAACGGGGCTCGAGGCCAACTCGATCGAGCTGGGCGCGAAGGAACTGGCGCATGGATGTCACGAACGCAGGCACGTCGTGCAGGGGAGCGTACAGGTCCGAGAGCGCAGCCGTGAGCGCGCGCACGGGGAGCGGCTTGCTCAGGCCATCTCCCGCGTGGAGGAGACCGAAGAACCGGTCCAACGGTACGAGTTCCGCGTAGACGAACGCGTGGGTGTCCATGATGAAGCCCCATTGGTCGACCGGGGTCATCGAGGGAAACTCATCCACCATCTGATCGAAGAGGAGCGAGTCGTAATGTACGCGTGCGAACGCGGCCCGCTCCGGGTCGATGCGCAGTCCCTTCGGGGATCCCAGGGAGATGGTGAGCTCCTCCCTCTCGAAGAGCTCGACGCGCTCTCCCGCGCTCGATGAGATGCGCAGCGGGATCGGCCAGACCCCCGGGGACGGGCCGCCGTCAGCGCGAAAACGCTCTTGGCGCAGGTGCAGCTCGCCACCGGTCCAGGCCGCGTGCACGATGGGGTGCCCCGGCCGGTTGATCCACTCCGCCATGATCCGCCCGACCGGCCGGTCGGACACCTCACCGAGCGCGGCCCATAGGTCCTCGCTGCGGGCGTTCGCATACCGGTACTTCGCGAGGTAGTGGGATACGCCCCGTCGGAACGTCTCCTCGCCCAGGTACGCCTCGATCATGCGCAGTACCGCGCCGCCCTTCCCGTACGTCACGGCGTCCGCATTCTCTCCCACCTCCTCCGGGGAGTTCACCGGTACGTGGATGGGATGGCTCGCCGAGAGAGCGTCCTGCTCGAACGCCGGGCCCGCCCACCGCAATAGGAAGTGCGACCACGCGTCCTCCTCCGGATACAGCCGGCTCACCATGCGGTAACCGACGAAGGTCGCGAAGCTCTCGTTGAGCCAAAAGTCGTCCCACCACGCGGCCGTCACGAGATTCCCGAACCACTGGTGGGCGATCTCGTGGGCCAGGACGAGCAGGACCTCCCGACGCGCACGGACGCTCGTGGTCGGGTCGACGAGCAGTGCATTTTCCCTGAAGGAGATCGCCCCCCAGTTCTCCATCGCGCCCGCCCAGAAGTTCTCCAGCGCGACCAGGTCGAGCTTCGACAGCGGGTAGGGCATGGCGTAGTACTCCTCGTAACCCGCGAGGAGCTCGGTCGCCCGCTCGGCCGCGTATCGGCCTGCGGGGGAGCGACCCGGGGACGTGGCGACCGTGACCGGCCAGCGGTCGCCCGGGACCGTGAGCGCCTCGAACGGGCCGATGCACAGGTACAGGAGGTACGCCGACATCGGGGGCGTAGGCTCGAACACGAGTTCGCGTCGGCCGTCGATCTTTCGCTCGGTCTGGGGAGCCGTGTTGAAGATGACCCGGGCGTCCTCCTCGACGGTCAAGGTGAGTCGGTAGACGGTCTTCACCGCCGGATGTTCGAACGAGGGCAGGATTCTGCGAGCTCCGGTCGGGAACGCC
>JABEUK010000143.1 GCA_013044425.1 Thermoplasmata archaeon
CCACCGCCGCCGCCACCGTAGCGTGACGAGCCGCCACCGCCGCCTCCGCCGCGGTCCCGGTAGCCGCCGCCACCGCCCCCTCCGTAGGAGCGGCGCTCGCTCTCGAACTCTTGCTGGCTCATGTCGAGGCTGTTGTTGATCTCCGCGATCGACTCGGTGGACTTGTTCAGGTTCCCGTACCGGCCCACGTTCAGGCGCATGTGGCCGCGCACGAGGGACACGTATCCGTTGTCGATCAGGACGACCTCGTCCTTGGCAATCGCTCCGATCTGCTCGTTCCACAACGACAGAATGATCGTTGCGGTTTCGTCGCCGACGACCGCTTCCGCCACCTTGCGGGGGTCGCCGTACTTGCCCATGACTTCCTTCGCTTCGCCTACGTTGAGGACTTTCGCGAGGACGTTCACTTGCTTCGAGCTCGGCGTCAGGTCACGCACTTTCGTCAGGGGTTTGTCTGTCATCTCTCTTGTCGCCTCTTTCCTTTGGGTTGGTTTCTCTCGGAATTTTCAAACCACTCTCGGCTCGCGCGAACAACTCGTTCCAAAAAATAGGACGGGCTAGACGCTCGCTCCAGGCGCGGCTCTTCGGTTCCTTCGGCCGTAGCTACTCCGGGGGGAGTATTTAAGGCTCTCGAAGCCGCGTTAGGCACTCGCATGCCCCGGCGATTCGAGACCCGCTCCCGCGGTGGCACGCAACGGTCAATCCGACTTCGGAGCTTGGGTGATGATCGTCGACTCGGCCCAGCTCCGGACCTTCTCCCGGGCCTCGCCGTGCGCGCGATAGAACGCGTGGACCTTCTCGAGCAGGTTCGACTTGCAGTCCCCGCACAGCAGCGCGCCGGACCGGCAGTCGGCCGTGATCTGTTCGAACTCCTTCGCATCCGGGGCGAAGCGGGTCTTCCAGAGCGCCCAGACCGAGCAGATCTCGGGGTTCGCTCCGAGGCGACGCTGCTCCTCGACGCTCGCCCGACCCCCGGTGAACGCCCGTCGGATCTTGCGCTCGACGACCTTCGGAGGATCGTTGAGGAAGAGCGCGTTGTCCTTTTCGTTGCCCGTCGTGGACATCACGCCCTCGCCCAGCAGGCCCGGGATCATCTGGCTGTGGAGGAGCGCGGGCTTGGGGTAGCCGAGTCCCTCCGCGATGTCCCGCGTCACGCGGAAGTGGGGGTCCTGGTCGATCCCGCATGGGATCAGGCAGGGGACGGCGGTGCCGCTCTCCCATGAGGGGTAGAAGCACGGCACGGTTTGGAGCGCGGTGTAGAACACGAGACCGATGTTCGTGCTCGGGGGGAACCCGAAGACGGCCTTGACGGTCGAGTAGGGGATCTTGCGCGCGACGCGGATCGCGAGCGGGTAGAGCGCCGCGATCGACCGGGAATCGAAGAAGACGTGGGTTCGCTTCGGATCGAAGCCGACCGCGAGGATGTCGAGCAGGTTCTCGTAGCCCCAGCGGACGGAGTCCTCGCGCGTGAGCTGGGCCCTCGCCCAGAACTTCTCGTCGTCGGTGATCTGGATGTACATCTCGACCCCAAGCTTCTCTTGGAGCCACCGGCACAGCTCGAACGGGACGAGGTGGGAGATGTGGAGCGGTCCGGATGGGCCTCGCCCCGAGTACAGGAAGAAGGGGTGGCCCAGGGCGTACCGGTCGAGGATGAGATTGAGGTCGCGATGCGAGTAGTAGACCCCGCGTGTCAGCAACGGAGGGAGCTCCCCGCCGGCCAGCTTCTGGAGCCGGTCGAGAATGGGCGCGCCCAGGTCCTGGGTGCCGAACTGTTCGCGGAGCTTCGCGTAATCGATCCGCCCCTTCACCTCGTACGGGGTGACGACGAACTCCTCTTGGTCGGTCAACGTCCTCTCTCCCGCCACACCCCACAGATTGTAAAGGAACGCCCTGAGCAAGTCGTCGCTCGCAATCGGGGCTCCCGGCCGCCGGTACCGTGCGCCCACATGGGTTAAGTAGGGTACATATCTCGGCGCCCGGCCATGTCCCGAATCCACTCCGGCCGAAAGGGTCGCGCCGGGTCCCACCGGCCGTTCCCGGCGGTCAAGCCGGAGTGGGTGACCTCCTCCAAAGAGGAGGTGGTCGAGGCGGCCGTCAAGCTTGCCAAGGGCGGCATGTCCGCTGCCCAGGTCGGACAGACGCTCCGGGATAGCTACGGGATCCCGTCCGTCCGCTTGCTTACCAACGAACGCCTCGGCCGCGTGCTCAAGGCGAACGGCGTCACCCAGGAACTCCCCGAGGATCTCCAGGCGCTCCTGAAGCGGGTCGTCCACCTCCAGCGCCACCTTCTCTCCCATCCCAAGGACAACTCCAACAAGCGGGGCCTGTCGCTGGTCGAGTCGAGGATCCGACGCCTCGCTCGGTACTATCGGCAGCACAAGGTGCTCCCCGACTCCTGGCGGTACTCGGCCGCAGGGGCCGCGCTCCAGGTGGAGTGATGGCCTCCGGGCCCGACGGCTTCGTTTCCGATCCTCGCTACGAAGCCGAGTTCACTCGCGCGCGGGAGCTCGTTCTCGCGCACCCGGGCCGCTGGCGCGTCATCTACCATTACGACGGCGACGGGATCGCCAGCGCCTCGAGCGCGCTGCGAGCCCTCGCCCGGCTCGGTTGCCCGGCCCAGGCGACCCCTCTCCTGGGCGTGGAGCGAGAGCGCATGGCCGAGCTCCTCCGAGCGACCGCAGGGCCGGTCCTCGTTGTCGATACGGGGGCGAGCTGGCTCGATCTCTTCGCCCAGAACCCGCACCCCGTGGTCGTGCTGGACCACCACCGTTACCCCGGGGTGCCTCGGCCCCCTCCGCTGCCCGAGCACGTCGCCTTCGTCGATCCTCTTGACTGGGGCGTCGACGGAATGGAGGAGATGTGCGCGAGCACTCTGACGTGGCTGTTCACCGTGTTCCTCGACCCCGTGAACTGGGACAACGCGCCCTGGGGGCTCTCCGGAGCGATCGCCGATCGACAGCACGTGGGAGGGTTCCACGGGTTGAACGCTCGACTGACCGAGGAGGCCTCCAAACGCTCGTTGATCGTCCAGCGCCCGGGTCTCGCCCTGTTCGGCCGCTCGATCGGGGAGGCGCTCGCACGGAGCATCGATCCGTACTTCGCGGGGCTCTCGGGCCAGCCGGAGGCCGTCGCACGACACGTGCGCGGGCTCGGGATCGAACCCGATCGCCCCCTCCCCTCGCTCGGACCGGCCGAGCTCGCCCGACTGACGGAGGACCTGCGCGCCTGGCTCGTCGCCCACCGGGTGCTCCCGGAGTTCGTGGCGATCCTCGACCAACCCCGCTGGTTCGTCCCGGCGCTCGGCATGGACGCGGAGGAGCTCGCGAACCTGCAGAACGCCACGGGGCGCGTCGGAACCCCCGGGGTCGGGGTTGCCCTGGCCCTCGGGGACGCGGGGGCGCTTCAACGGGCGCACGAGGCGGAAGGGACCTGGCGGGACGGCATCCTCGGGGGCCTGCGGCGGCTCGAGGAGG
>JABEUK010000144.1 GCA_013044425.1 Thermoplasmata archaeon
ACGACGGCTCGAGATCCTCCGACGGTTGGGCACGCCCGAAGCCGACCATGAACGAGAGGCGATGCGCGAAGGGAAGATCCGGTAGGCGTCGCTCCCCGGTCCTCAAGGAAAGCGACCGGTTCGCGCGCGCATTCGTGGAACAACCGATCGGGGCGGGAAACAGAACTCAGGTCGGAACCGGCACCGGTTTCGAAGCACTCCTCCCCGAAGCGCTTAAAAGGAGAGGCTATTTCCGCCGCCGCTCTCGGTAGGGAACGGGTCCCGACGCGGTCGGGATATCGCTTCCTCCGCTAGCTCAGCAAGAAGAGGGAACTCCGTGCCTAAGAACCCCAAGGAGGAAGCGGCCGCCCCGGTCGCCGACGCTTCCAGCGATTCCGCCGACAAGGGCGGGAAGAAGGAGCGGCCGGCGAAAGGCAAGGACGGTCATGATGCTCCGAAGGGGAAAGGCAAGGGAAAGACCGCTCCCGCTCCGGGGGAGAAGAAGGGCGGCAAACCGATCCCGGACAACCCGAACTTCCGCTACATCGTCCGGCTCGGGGGCGCGGACCTCGACGGACGGCGATCGACCGCGCTCGCCTTGACGGGAGTGCGCGGTGTGGGACTTCGGATCGCGGAAGCGGCCTGCCACCTCTCCCACGTCGATCCCAACGAGATGATCGGCAACCTCCCCGAAGCGACCGTCGACGGGATCGAGACCACGCTCAACCAGCTTCCCCAGAACGTGCCCGCATGGATGATCAACCATCCGCGGGAGTACGCCCTGGGAGAGACGCTCCACTACATCGGGCCCGATCTCGAGACCGGGCGACGCGACGACATCAATCTGATGAAGATGATCCGGTCGTACCGCGGTGTCCGCCATGAGCGCGGCCAGAAGGTCCGGGGCCAGCGCACGCGCTCCAACGGACGCACGGGCATGGCCGCCGGTGTGATCAAGAAGACCGCCCGCGAGGCCGCGGCGGGCAAGGCGAAAGAGGAGAGCGGCGGCGGAGGTGCCGCACCGGCCGCCGCACCCGCCGCGACACCGGCCGCCGCACCGGCGAAGGGCGGGGCCGCCGCCCCGGCCAAGGGAGCGGCGCCGGCGAAGCCCGCGGCCGCGCCGGCCAAGGGCGCCCCGGCGAAGAAGGAGTGAGAGAACGATGGGCGATCCGAAATTCCTGCGCCGCACCTACGATACTCCGAAGCATCCGTGGGAGGCGACCCGGATGGCCGAGGAGCGCAAGCTGCTCACGAAGTACGGGCTGAAGAACAAGCGCGAGCTGTGGAAGGCGCAGTCGATCCTGCGTCGGATCCGCCGCCAGGCGCGCGAGCTGCAGGCCCGCCTGCGCGCGGCGGAGGAGCAGGCGCAGAAGGAGACCGTGGATCTCCTGGGAAGACTCTCTCGGCTCGGCGTGCTCCCCGTGGGCACCCCGACGATCGACGACGTGCTCGCGCTCACGACCGAGGATCTGTTGCAGCGACGCCTGGAATGGATCGTCTACCACCGCGGCCTCGCCCCCACCCCGAAGGGAGCGCGGCAGATCATCGTCCACGGCCACATCTCTCTCGGCGAGCATCGCGTGACGCGTCCGGGATATCTCGTCGGCGCGCGCGAGGAGGCGATGATCTCCTACTGCCCCACGAGCCCGATCGCGAGCGACGATCACCCGGTCCGCGTGGCGCTCCGGGAGCGGGCCGCCGCGCGCGACGCCTCGCGGGACGCCCCACCGGTCCCGGCCGAAGGGGGGAACGCGTAGAGCACCATGGCGAAGACGGGCATCGCGCACATCTACGCGAGCTACAACAACATCCACATCACCGTCACCGACATCACCGGCGCCGAGACCCTCTCCAAGGCCACCGGCGGGATGGTCGTCAAGGCCGCCCGCGACGAGTCGAGCCCGTACGCGGCGATGAAGGCGGCCGATCAGGTCGCCGCGGCGATCCGCGAGAAGGGCTACGACACCCTCCACATCCGGGTCCGCGCTCCGGGAGGCAACCGCTCCCGATCTCCGGGTCCGGGAGCCCAGGCGGCGATCCGCGCGCTCGCCCGGGCGGGCGTGAAGATCCATCGCATCGAGGACGTCACCCCGGTCCCGCACGACGGGACGAAGCCCAAGGGAGGCCGCCGCGGACGGCGGATCTAGTCCGATGGAAGTCGCGGTCCGTTCCCTCAAGCCCCGCTCGGCGATGCTCGAGTTCTCGGGCACGACCTCCTCCCAGGTCAATGCGATCCGGCGCGTCCTGGTCGCGGACGTACCGAAGCTCGCCATCGAGGACGTCGAGTTCCATCTCGGCCCGATCCGCGATGAGGCGACCGGGAAGGACTACGATTCCTCCACGAGCATGTTCGATGAAGGGGTCGCGCTGCGGCTCGGGCTCCTGCCGATCCCCACCGATCTCGGCCAGTTCCGCAAGCGCTCCGAGTGCACCTGCAACGGCGCGGGGTGCCCCTCCTGCCAGGCGATGTACTCGATCGATCGCAAGGGACCGTGCACCGTGTACGCGCGGGACGTCGTCCCCCTCGGCGACCCGACGCTCGCGATCATCGAGCCCGAGATCCCGATCGTGCGGCTCGGCGCCAAGCAGGCGTTGCTCGCCTACGCGACCGCGGTCGTGGGCACGGCTCGGGAGCACGCGAAGTGGCAGGTCGCCCTCGCGGTCGGACTGAGCTCGCCCGTGGAGATCCAGATCTCGAAGAAGTTGGGCTGCTCGGATGCGTGCCTCAAGCGCGCGGCGGAGTCGCTGCCGGACGGGGTCGTATCGTTCTCCGACGGCAAGATCACGATCCTCGACGAGACGAAGGGCTCGCTCGTGGCCGGGATCGAGGAAGCGTGCCCCCACGGATCGATCAAGCTCCTCTGGGCCGCCGACCGGTTCTTCTTCCGGTTCGAGACCGATGGCTCGCTCTCCGCGCGCGAAGCGCTTCGCTACGCGCTCAAGGATCTGAAGCGCCGGTTCGAGGACCTGCGCGAGGCGGTCCAGGCGATCGCTTAGGCGACTCCTTGGGCCGAGCGCTCGTCCAATCGAAGCGCAGGATCGCTCCCAGACCGCCGACGGATCTCAAGCGGCGACCGGCCTCGCCGTCCTCGCGG
>JABEUK010000145.1 GCA_013044425.1 Thermoplasmata archaeon
GTGTACGAGGCGAGGAAGGTGAGCACGGTCACTCCTGAGGTCAGGGCCACGAGGCCGGCCACCCTCCGTCCGGCGGAGGATGGCGCGTTGCCGAGAATCTGGGGCGCGAGGGCGAACGCGGCGAGGGAGAAGGCGGCGGCGATCGCGGTGATGGCGACGTCTTGGGTCGCCGGGTTCGAGACGTACACGACCGCGGCGAGAGCGAGGGCGCTCTCCACGCTGAACCAGACACCAAAGAACGCGAGCGAACGACGCAGCGGGGGAGCGATGCGCGTGAAGAGGGCGCACGAGACCAGGAGGGGGAAGAGCCCCCCACCGAGATTGATCGCCAACAGGTCCGGGCCGATCCGGGCGAACGTCAGTTCTGCGACGTAGGCGAGGAGGCTCGCGGGTACCAGCAGCCAGAAGGTCAGCTTCCCAAAGCCCACGCTCTCGGCGAGGGGCCCCCGCTCCCAGGCGAAGAGCGCCAAGAACAACCACAGGAGGGGGGTGAGTGCGAAGGCGAGGAGCGTTCCCGCGACATCGGATCCCAGTTGCAGTGGATCGAGCACGGAGTAGGTCTCGGCCGCCCACGGAGCCTCGGCGCCGGGGCGTGCCCCACGAGCGGCGAGGAACGTAAAGGGTTATTCCGCCCGGGGATGTGGATTCGGCCGATGGTCGCCCAACGCACCGAGAAGGACTCCCTCGGGGACCGCGAGGTCCCGGCGGACGTGTACTGGGGGATCCAGACCCTGCGAGGTCGGGAGAACTACCCTGTCAGCGGGTTGCGCGCGAGCACCCACCTCGTCCGGGCCTACGCGTTGCTCAAGCTCGCCGCCGTCCGCGCTAACGTCGAACTGAAGGGCCTGGACGAGCGGCGTGGCAAAGCGCTCGCGCAAGCCGCCCAAGAGATGGCGGAAGGGCGATTCGATCACGAGTTCCCGATCGACGTGTTCCAGGCGGGCGCCGGCGTCTCCTTCCACATGAACGTCAACGAGGTCCTGACGAACCGGGCCCTCGAGATCCTGGGCCTCGCTCGGGGAGACTACCGGGACGTCAGCCCGAACGATCACGTCAATCGCGGGCAGTCGACGAACGATACCTTCCCCTCGGCGGCCCAGGTCGCGGTCCTCCTCGCGTTGCGCGAGCTCCGCCCCGCCGTGGTCTCCCTCGCGGTGAGCCTCGAGCGCAAGGCACAGGAGTTTCGGGCGTTCGCGAAGGCCGGCCGCACCCACTTGAAGGATGCGATGCCCGTGACCCTCGGGGCCGAGTTCCGGGCCTACGCCATGGCGCTCGAGCGCGTGCTCGAGGCGCTCCCCACGGTGGAGCGGGCGCTCTGCGAGATCCCGCTCGGAGGGAGTGCGGTCGGCACGGGGATCAACTCCGTCGCGGGGTTCCGCTCCCGGGCCGTGGAGGAGTACGCGTCGCTCACGGGGCTCGCGCTCGTTCCCGGACGCGACGCCTTCGAGACGATGCAGAGCCGCCACGCGCTCGGGTTCGCGTCCGCGTGGCTGCGCACGCTCGCCCTCGAGCTGATACGGATCGCGAACGACCTGCGACTCCTGGCGAGCGGACCGTACACGGGGCTCGATGAGATACGCGTCCCGGAGATCCAGCCCGGCTCGTCGATCATGCCGGGGAAGGTCAATCCCTCCGCCGCCGAATGCCTGAACATGATCGCGTTCCACGTGGTGGGTGCGGACGCCGCGACCGCGCTCGCCGTCCAGGCCGGGCAGCTCGAGATCAACGTGATGATGCCGCTGGCGGCGTTCGAGGTCCTCTTCTCCGCCGAGATCCTCACGAACTACCTGCCCGTCTTCGCGCGTACGTGCATCGACGGGCTGATCGCGAACGGACCCCAGCTCGAGGTCTACCTGCTCGAGTCCGGAGCGCTCGCCACCGTCCTCACTCCGAAGCTCGGCTACCTCAAGGTCGCCGAGCTCGTGCACGAGTCCCAATCCACGGGAACGTCGGTCAAGGAGCTCCTGCTCGAGCACCGACTCCTCACCGCGGCCGAGATCGAGGAGCTCCTGGGCGCCGCTGCGCTCCTGAAGCTCACCGAGCCGGTGCGGTAGGCTCCGAACGCGCATCGTTAAGTGGCGTCGGTCTCCTCGGCATCGGGGATCATGACGACGCTCGAACGGGTCCCGGTCTCGCTCGGAAACCCCGCATCCGAGGAGTTCCGACACGCGGTCGAGATCCTCGGAAAGGTCGGCCTGACCCAGTACGAGGCGCGGGCGTACGTGGCGCTCGTGGCGAGGGGCCTCGGGGACGCGGCCACCATCGCGCAAGCCTCGGGGATCCCCCGCACCTCGGCCTACAAGGTCCTCGAATCGCTCACGGAGAAAGCCTACGCGAAGCCCACGGGAGGCAAGCCGATCCTCTTCCGGCCCACCCCGCCGCAGGACGTGGCCGAGACGCTGAAGGGGGCGATCCAGGAGGTCTTCGAGCAGCTCGCGGAGCTCCACCGTGCGGTCGCGGAGCACGGGGAGCCCCAGCTCGTCTATCTGCTGAGCGGCCGCGACAAGGTCCTCGGCAAGATCGCCGAGCTTCTGGACCAATCCTCCGTGACGTTCATCCTCACGACCCCGCAGATCTCCGACCTGCGCGATGAGCTCGGGAAGAAGATCCTGCACGCGGTCAAGCGAGGCGTGCACGTGACGTTCGTCACCGCTCCCTTGCAGCGCGTCCCGGAGGGGATCCAGTACGTGACGCGCGACAATCTCCTAGCGACCGAGGTCCTCGCGGACGGCCAGCACGCCCTCCTCGCCGCTCCAGGGCTGGATGCTTGCGGGTTCACGGACAACCCGATCCTCACCGCGCACCTCCAGCAATTCCTGGAGGTCGTGCTCGACCGAGGCCCAACGGGCACTCCCGCGCCGTAGTCGTTCGCGTCCATGTCGGACGGCGGCGTCGTGGGCGTTGGAACGAGCCGGGGCCCCGCGACGCCGCCGGCCGAGCGCGTTCGCCGGCGCGTGGCCGCCTCGGCAGGGGCCGAGACCGCGGCCCGCCTTCCCCTCGGCTACCACCGGATGGGCCGGGTCCTCCTGCTTCGGCTCCCGAAGGA
>JABEUK010000146.1 GCA_013044425.1 Thermoplasmata archaeon
ATCCTGGACGCCCTCGCCCGCTCCACCCGGGTCGGGTTCGTGACGGCCGGCGATCCGTTCGCCGCCACGACGCACGTCGCGCTTCGTCTCGCCGCCGAACGCGCGGGCCACACCTGGCGCTACGTGCCCAACGCCTCCATCTTCATCGCGGCTTCGGGATTCCTCGGCCTGATGGCGTACCGGTTCGGCCGGACGGTCTCCCTGCCGTTCCCGGCCCCGGGGTTCGCCCCGACCTCGCCCGTGGTCGAGATCGGTAAGAATCGATCGATCGGCGCGCACACGCTCGTGCTGCTGGACCTGCATCCATCGGAGGGGCGGTTCCTCGCGGCGGGTGAAGCGATCCGCATTCTCCTCGAGCGCGACCCGGGGCACGTGGGGATCGCGGCGGATCGAGAGATCGCGGTCGTCGCGAGGATGGGACGCGATACGGCCGACGCCTGGGTCGGGCCGGCGCTCGAGTTGTCCCGGACCGAGTTCGGGCCGCCGCTGCACGCGCTCGTGATCCCGGCGCCCGAGCTCCACTTCGCCGAGAACGAGGCCCTCGCCCGGTTCCGCCGCCCGGCCTCGCCCCGCTCGTAGAGCGGCTCCGGGCGGCCCGGTCAGGCGGCTTCGCGCTCGCCCCAATGGGCGACGCCCGCCGTGGAGAAGAGGTGGTCGAGCGCGGCGTGGTAATCCTCGGGAGAGGCGTAGAGGACGTCGCGCGCTTGAGCCTCGAGCGAGGCGCCGAACTCCTTCTCGGTGTTCGAGAACTGCCAGGAGTGCGCGGCCGCGCGCCCCAGCGCGAGGAGGATGCCGTAGGCGAGGCCGCGTTCCTTGCCCTCGTGGGAAAGGGACTGGACCGCCGCTCGTTCGGCCGAGGGAACTCCCTGGCTGCGGAACGCCCTCGCCACGGAGTCGACGTAGGCGGCCTCGCGCGTGAGGCGAGAATATCGGGGAAGCGCCCCGAGCACCTCCCGCTCCTCCGAGCGGCGCTGGGCCCGCTTCAGCAGCTCCGCGATGCGGCCCGGAGCGCGCTGCCCTTCCTGCAGGTACTTCTGGGCTTCCTTCGGGTCGGAGACGATCGAATGGACGATCGTGTCGGCGTGCTCGGCCCACAGGTGCTCGAGCGCTTTGCTGGCGGTCGCCTCCTCGATCTCGAACAGACCGCTCGACGCTCCGAGCGCCTCGTCGATGGCGTGGCGCTCGATCGGCGTCGCGTGGAGCGCCCCCAGGAACGCCTCGCGATCGGAGCCGTAGCAGACCCCACCGGCCACGAACGTCGGGGACCGGGTCGCCTCGATTCGAGGCCGGATCTCGCTGAGATAGGCGGCGATGAGCTGCGCGTCCGAGAGCCGTCCCGCCTCGTACGCGCGTCGAGCGTTCCGGGAGAGCGCGGGAAGGTCGGCGTGAACGCACGCTTCCCCTCCATGGCAGGTGACGTTCAGGGCGGCCCCGACGGGGAACTCCCCCTCCAGATCGGGCGTCACGATCCCCTGCGTGAGGGTCGCGAAGAGCTGGCGCTCGCCCTTCGCGCAGCGTCGGCACAGGCGGAAGGTGGCGTGCGCGCCGGGCCATCCCACCTCCAGGTAGGGGCGGGGCTCGCCGGCGTTGAGATGGGCGCAGTCGTACCGACCGCTCGGCGCGTCGGCGATGAACCGGTACGGAAGCGCGGCGAGCTTCGCGGTCCGGAAGTCCGCCGGGGGCTCGGGCGACCGGCCCATGCACCAGAGCCGGGTCGGGCCGGCGAAGAAGTGGAATCCCTTGCGGGCCCAATCCTGGTAGGCGAGAAGGAGCCGCTCGGGATCCTCGAAGTGCTGGACGGCGACCTCCGCCTCCCGGGTCGCCCGGCTCAGCGGAGCGAAGGAGACCTGCTCGCCCGCCGGGACCGGGAACGCCACGACCGTCGGCATCTGGGGATCGTGGGAGAATTTCAGAAGCCCGGCATAGGCGCGAGGCAGGGGATCGCCCCAGTGGGACATCCGCTCGAGGTGGGATTCGTCGTCCCGGGCCTCGCGCACCTTCTCGAGGTCCTCCCGCATCCGGTCGAAGCGGTCGGTCGGGCACTCCGGGCCGAGCCGAGGGAGGAGTGGATCGACCGATTCCCGGAGCTTGCGCGCCCGCTCGAGCAGATCGTCCTTGCGTACCCCCGAGCCGTAACGCATCCGCATCGGACCACCGCCCGACGGAGCGAGGCCGGTTACTTATCCCCGGCTCCTAACTTAGCGTCGGCAGGCTTCTAGGAAGTGGCGGAAGATCTCCCGGCCGCCCTCGGTGGGCTCGACCTCGGGGTGGAACTGTACGCCCCAGATGGGCCGGCTCGGGTGGGCCATCGCCTGGATGGGGCAGCTCGAGGAGTGGGCGATCGCGATCCAGCCCGGCGGGGCTTCCACCACGTGGTCGTTGTGGCTCGACCAGGCTCGGAACTTCGCCGGCAAGCCGGCGAGGAGTGGGTGATCCGGTCGGTCGACCTCGATCTCCACCCGCCCGAACTCCGGGGCGCCGCGCACGACCCGCCCTCCGAAGTGGCGGCCGAGGAACTGATGGCCGACGCAGATCCCGAGGATCGGCACGTTCGCCCCGTCGATCCACGCGGCGACCTTCCCGAGCGGCGTGTTCGTTCCTTCCAGGCTCAGCGCCCCGCCCGATAGCACGATCCCATCCGCGTGCAGTGCCTCGAACGATGCCGTGTTCGAGACGATCTCGCTCTCCGCCCCCAGCTCGCGGAGCACCCGCCACTCCCGGTGGGTCCACTGGCCACCGTTGTCGATGACCGGGACCCTCACGGTCGTTCCTCCGGACCCCGGGGGGGTGGGGGAGGCGGTCGCTCCCGCTCGTGGAGCCGGTCCACCGATGCCTTGAGATCGCGCACCTCGCCCCGCATCTGGAGCATCTCCTCCTCGAACGAAGAGAACTGCCCGGTGCCGAGCCATCGCTCCGAGATGTACAGGCCGATGAAGATCGCCCCGACGAGCGCGAGGATCGTCGTGAAGACGAGCGCGGAGATGAAGGAGATCGGGTTCGCGATGATCGACTGGATCGGCAGGGTGAACAGCTGGGTGATCTCGGCGAGCTCGACCGCGAGCAGGACCACGACCACGCCGACCCAGAAGATCAGCACCCAGCGCGCCGCTTTCATCGTGTGGCTCCCACGTCCGAGAGGAGGATGGCGACGGGTTGCTGGGACCCGGTGAGCTGGATGGAGCGGGGCACGTCCACGCCGGCCGTGTAGGAACGGAACAACAAGGCGGTACCGGAGACCTCGAAGGCGATGATCGCCACGTACCACGCGCTCCCCACCTTCGTGGTCGAGTAGTACGCGGAGACGTTGATCGCGATCGGATTGCCGGAGTACGATGTGCCGATCGCGACGAGATCCGTGCCGTTCGTCCAGTTCCCCCACACGAGCGATCCGATCGGTGGAGGAGCGTTCCAGTTGTAGTTCTCCGCGATGCCGATGCTCAGGCTCGTGTAGCGTATGTTCCCGATCGCGTGGAGGTACAGGTACGTGGTCGTGTTGATCGTCGGGTAGTCGACGATCACCTCCGCCTGAGTGAAGATCGTGCCCGCCGCCGGCACCTGCGAGCCGATGAGGACGGGAGTGAGCAGGATCAGGACGAGGAGAATCGCCGCGATCCCGACGAGCGGGGTGGGGAAGTAGCGCCGGGCGCCTCGCGCGCTCGTCACGTGCCTTCCTTCCAGCCGCGATACAAGCGATGGGGCACGCCGAACTGATCGAGCAGCTTTCCCGCGAGATACTCGGCGGCCTCGCTGAGCCGCTCGATGCCGAGGTAGTACGGGGGCGCGGCGTCCAGGACGACCACCCCGAGCTCGCTCAGCGTCGCCAGGTGGCGCAGATCGAGCGTGGACAGGGGCGTCTCCCGTGGAACGAGGACCAGCGTACGTCGCTCCTTCAGGTGAACGTGCGCCGCACGGGTCAGTAGGTTGTCGCCGAGGCCGAGGGCGACCTGCGCCACGGTGTTCGACGAGCAGGGAACGATCGCCATCCCGCGCGTCGGCCGCGAGCCGCTCGCGATCGGAGCGGCGATGTCCGACGGGTCGTACGTGGCCGTCACGTACGGGGCGAGATCGGAGACGCCGAGCCCGGCTTCCTCCTTCAGGACCGCCTCCCCTCCCCGAGAGACGACCAGGAGGACCGAGACCTTCGCGGCGTGCAGCGCCCGGAGCGCGGCGACGGCGATCGGTGCGCCGCTCGCGCCCGAGATGCCGATGACTAGGGGTGCGTCCGCGTTCATGTGAGGTGGTCCCCCCTATGGGGCTAGCTTCTTGAACGACTCGGGCGATAAGACGATTCGGAGGTGGACGGGCATGCATCGGGCCGCGATCATCGGGGCGGGTCACACCCCATTCGGCGTCCTCGCGGCCGGTCCGCGCGCGCTCCTCGCGGCGGCCGTCGCCGACTCCTTCGCCTCCGTCGACCGCAACTTCGAGCGGAACCAGGTCGAGGAGGCGTATCTCGCGACCCTCGGGTTCGGTGGCTGGCAGATCGGGAACGCCTCCACGGTCCTCGCGGAAGAGGCGGGCCGCGTCGGGATCCCCGTCACCCGGGTCGAGAACGCATGCGCCTCGGGCGGGTTCGCCATCCGCGCCGCGGTCCGGGCCGTGGAGCGGGGGGATCGCGACGTGGTGTTGGTCGCGGGCCTCGAGAAGATGACGGACGTGCCGAACGCCCGCCGCCGATATTGGCTCGGCGTCTCGGGGGACACGGAATGGGAGCGACTCGCGGGGCTCACCTTTGCCGGAGTCTACGGATTGCTCGCCTCGCGCTACCTCGCGGATCACCGCCTCGGCCCCGAGGCCCTCGCGGAGGTGGCGGTGAAGAACCACGAGAACGGGCGGCTCAACCCCAACGCCCAGTTCCATAAGGCCCTCCGCCGCGAGGACGTACTCGGCGCCCCCCGCGTTGCCGAGCCGCTCGGGCTCTACGATTGCTGCCCGGTTTCGGACGGCGCCGCGGCCCTGTTGATCGCGAGGAGTGACATCGCCTCCCGGTACACGGACACACCGGTCTATGTCGACGGAACCGGTGCTGGGTCCGACTATCTGGCCATCCAGGAGCGCGAACGGTTCACCCGCCTCGATGCGACCCGTCGGGCGGCCGAAGAGGCGTTCCGCGAGGCTCGGGTCGAGCGGAAGGAGATCTCGCTGCTCGAGGTCCACGACTGCTTCACGATCGCCGAGCTCCTTGCCCTCGAAGACCTAGGCTTTGCCGGGGACGGGGAGGCCGCGGCGCTGACCTTGTCGGGTGCGACCCGCCGGACCGGTCGACTCCCTGTGAATCCGGACGGAGGCTTGAAGGCGAAGGGCCACCCGATCGGTGCCACCGGAGTGAGCCAGGCCTACGAGGTCTTCGTCCAGCTCCGCCGACAGGCCGGCGCACGCCAGGTGCCCGGGGCCGAGCGCGCCCTTACGCACAACGTGGGGGGCTCCGGAGCGACCGCCGCCGTCACGCTGTTCTCGGTGGGGTGAGACGATCCCGGCGATCCTGCGCGCATCGTGCGTCATCCCCCACTTCGAGTCGGCCGGACTTCGCGATTTCGCTCCCGATGAGGACGAATTCACCATCGGCGCCGCCGCGCTGGAGCGACTCTTCGAGCGATCCGAGGCCGCCCGTGCGGTCGAGACCGTTCACCTCGTCGGCCGCTTCCCGGCTTCGGTGGAGGCGTGGGTCCCAGAGCTTCTGGGCCGCGCGGTAACGATCGTTCGTCAGGACGACCGGCCCGAAGGGCTAACCGCGGCCCTACGGGCGGCCCTGGACGGGCACCCCGGTGCGTACGCGATCCTCGCGCTCGACACCCCGGCAAGCGGACCGGGCACCCCCTGCGGCGCGGTCGCCGTCGGGCTTCTCATCGGGAGCGGAACCGGGATCGAGATCGCCCGGTCGCCATCCTCCGTGTCGCCGGCGCCGGAGATCCCGTCGGTGCCGGGAGTCGGCATCCCTCGATGCACCGGACTCCCCTTTGCGCTTCGCTCCAGCTTCGCAGCCGCCCGGCTCCGAGAGGGTCCCGCCCGCACCGCGGAGGTCGTCCGCTTCGACGGCATCGAGTTCCAGGCAACCGGGCCGATCGAATGGGCGGGTGACTGGGCGGGCGGACCGGAACCCTCCATCTCCTACGGCGCCGCACGACGCGCGGCCACCGGGGAGGATCGACTCTTCGCGGTGTCCGAAGGCGCCTACGTTCCGCGGCCACGATATATGGAGAACCTGCCCAGCCGATGGCGCTTCGTCGCCGAGCGATGCGCTCACTGCCAGAGCATCACCTTCCCGGTCCGGGGGAGCTGCCGGGCCTGCCATCGAGCGGACCGGGTCGAACGGATCGAGCTCCCGCTCCACGGGGGGACCGTGCTCGCCAGCACGGTCGTTGCGCGGGGCGGCCAGCCGACCGAGTTCGATCACCAGGTCGAGGAGAGCGGCCCGTACGGGGTCGTCCTCGTAGAGCTCGCCCCCCTGGTCCGGGTGACGCTCCAGCTCGCCGATGCGCTCCCGGGGACCCTCCACATCGGCGATCGGGTGGAGACCCGACTCCGGCGCCTCTACCCCATGGAGGGCGAGTGGCGCTACGGCCGAAAGGCGGTGCCCATGGCCCCCGCGGGGCGTTAGCTCTTCTTTGTCTCCGTGGGCGGCGCGGCCTCCCAGGGCGCTCCGACCCAGGAGAGGTACACGGCCCGCTCGAGGTCCGTCGGCGAGTCGACCGGACGGAGCTCGAGCTTCTCCGGAGGGGCCCGGCCGGCCTCGAGCGTGCGCTGGTTCAGGAGACCGCGCTGGAAGACGGAGAGCTCAATCTTCGAGCCCGGAGGGTAGCGCTTCATGATCTTGTCGAATCCGTCGAAGAGGACCTTCGCGCCATCGATCGCGACGATCTCGTCGCCGGGACTCAGTCCCGCGCGAGCCGCCGGGCTGCCCGCGAGCACCGTGCGGACCTTCACGAGCCCGGAGGAGTTCACCGTCTGGATGCCGAGGTAGCCCGCTACCTCCTCCTCGTCGGGAGGCCGAGGAGCGGGGCCCAACGAGAGGCCCGCGTAGCGGACGAACTCGGAGAAATCGATCTCCTCGGTCCCGCGCACGTACCGGTCGAAGAAGGAGCCGAGGTCGAGGCCCGTCGCGCGTTGGAGGATCGGCTGTAGTTCCTCTTCGCCGATCCCCCGGTCCGGTCGGCCGTACTCCACCCAGATGTGCCGGAAGGCGGACTCGAGCGACGCCCGATTCTCGGTCGCGTGGCGAATGTAAAGATCCAGGCAGAGGGAGACGAGGGTCCCCTTGACGTAGTAGTCGACCGACTGGTTCGCGCTCTCTTCGAACGGTTTGTAGTGATCGATCCAGGTCGCGAAGGAGGACTCCTCCAGGCTCTGCCAATGCCGTCCTGGGGTCTGCAGGTACGGCCCGATCCACCGGGTGAAGCTCTCCAGGAATTGAGCGGGCGTGGCAAGGCCGGCCCGACGGAGCAAGAGGCGGTCGAAGTAGCTCGTCGTTCCCTCCATCCACCAGAGCAGCCGGGTGTAGTTCTCCCGCGTGTAGTCGAAGCTCTGGAATACCCGCGGCCGGATCCGTTTGACGTTGTACACGTGGAAGTACTCATGCGCGATGAGGGAGAGGAAGCGCCGGTAGCTCTCGGCGGGCCGGAAGGCCGTTCGGGTGACCACGCAGGAGGTCGAGGTAGCGTGCTCGAGACCGCCGTCCGGGGTGTCGGTGAGGTGGATGAAGAACGTATACCGCTCGAGGGGCGATCCTCCGACGAGGGTGATCGCGGCCTGGACGATCCGGCCGATGTCCTCCTCGAGACGGTGGGCCTCGAAGTTGCCGCCTCGGCCGCACAGCACGATGCGGTGAGGGATCCCTCCGGGCCGGATGGTTAGGACGAGGGGGTGGCCCGCATCGATCGGGCTGTCGACGAGCTCGTCGTAGTTCGCCGCACGGAAGCGCGCGGGGCCGCCGGCGAGCGGCTCGAGCTCGGAGATGACCTGCCAGTCCGGAGGGACGTGGACGGTGAGCTCCGAGGAGCGTTCGGCGTGCCCGTCGATGTAGGGGAGGCAGAGGGCCGCGTTCAAGAACAGGTGCTCGCCGGTGACGTCGAACGCCTCGTTGACCAACTGGTAACCGTAGACGGAGTAGCTCGCGAGGACCGTGCGAGCACCTTCGGTGTGGATCCGCCATCGTCCCTTGTCGATCCGTTCGACGCGCAACGGCCGGAGCTCGGGCTCCCCTGCCCGGGCCGCAAAGCGGCCGATCGAGCGTTGGTACTCGGCGATCCAGTACGATCCGGGGACCCAAGAGGGAAATACGAGGTCGACGAGGGGCTGAGCCACGTCGCTCAGGTCGAGGGTGAACTCCCCCCGATGCTCGCCCGAAGGGTCGGGTCGGACGCTGTAGTGGATCCGCACGCGCTTCCCCTCAAGATGAGGACGGCCGGAGAGGGGATCAGCCGAACCCGGGGAGGTCCCGGTCGCGCTCGGTCGGGGCGGTCCGTTTGGCGTACGGCTCCGACGCGATCCCGAGGTGGGTCGCGAGCTGCTTGAACGTCTGGGCGAGCTCCGCCACGGATCGCGCCATCGCGCGCTGCTCCGTCCGCAGGTCGTTGAGCTCCTGTCGGAGGGCATGAAGTTCGGCCTCCCAGCGCGCCGGGTCGGAAGCAGGGCTTGTCATTTCGATGGCTCCAGGGAGCGGCGATTCCGTGCCACTACATAGCGGCCGCGTAGGTCGCCAGCCTATCGCGTGCCGTCCGGGCCGAACGGGCTCTCGCTGCGCCCGCGCTCCTCGAACGGGATCCAGTCCCCGGCCCCGGGGGAGTAGTCGACCCGCTGGAGTTCGACGACGAACTCTTTCAGCAGATCGGAACGGGCGGGCCAGAACGAGACGCGGTAGACGTAGATTCCGAAACTCATGAACTCGACGATCCGTCTCAGGACCTCGACGAGATCCTCCCGGGGCACGGTGACCCGGAGCGACGTCTCCCCCAGCATCTGGGCGAACTCATCCACATCGAACGGGCGCTCCAGACTGATCAGGGAGATCGGGGGGGAAGCCTCGGGCGCTCCCGGCTTCGATGGAGCGCTGGCGGGCGCCGTGCTCGATGGGACGGTCGGAGCCGCCGTCGGGCTCGGCGGTCCCTTCACGAGCGTGGTGGGGTCCTTGGCCGGGTACGTATCTAGAACCAGGGAGGCGTCGCGGCCCACGAACCCGGGGCTCGCGCGAGCTCGGGTGCGGCTCGGCGCGCTCTGGCGCGGGGTCCTTCTTGGTCCCGTGCGTCCCGGCTTTGCCCTTCGTTTCCCCGCCATACTCGCTGCTACCCCTCAGAAGACGCTAACCGCCAGAGGTACGTAAAAGGTAGGGGAGCCTGGGAAGGCGCAGGCAGATCGGAGAGGCGCTGGCTAGCCGATCATCGAGGAATGTAGCGATGAAGGCCATGCGAAACTCCGTCACGGGAGCTCACTATTGTAGCGGCCGAGACGACAACTGGATTAAGTAGGGTGGGGTTTCATCCCTTCCTAGGTCGGCGGGGAAACCCTAGGACCGAAGGAAGAGGTAACGAACGTGCCAGCACGCGTGATGAAGGAGTTCCAGGCGCCACGAGGTCTGCCCCGGAAGACAGCGTCGGTCTGCCCGGAGTGTATCAAGGTTATTCCGGCGGTCGTCCGTGAGAAGGACGGCCGTGTGATCATGGAGAAGACGTGCCGCTCGCACGGGTACTTCTGGGACATCATCTCCAACGACGTCGATTTCTACCTACGCATGGAGGTCTACGCGCACGACGGGGTCGGCTACGAGAACCCCTACTACGACAAGTTCCGCGGCTGCCCCACCACCTGCGGTATGTGCAGCCACCACAAGTCGCACACCGGTCTCGCCCTGATGGACCTGACCAACCGCTGCAATCTGAAGTGCCCGGTCTGTTTCGCGAACGCGAACGCTGCGGGGTACGTCTACGAACCGACCCGCGAGCAGATCCACTTCATGCTGAAGACCCTCCGCGAGCAGAAGCCCGTCGGAGCGGTCGCCGTGCAGTTCAGCGGCGGAGAGCCCACCCTCAGCCCGCTATTCCTGGACGCCGTTTCCATGGCCCGGGACGCCGGGTTCAAGCAGATTCAGGTCGCCACGAACGGGATCCGCTACGCGAACGAGCCCGGGTTCGCCCAGGCGTCGCGGGATGCGGGACTCCACACTCTCTACCTCCAGTTCGACGGTCTGGACGACGAGATCTACCGGAAGGTGCGGGGCGTTCCGCTGTTCAAGGTCAAGCAGAAGGTCATCCAGGCGGCGCGGGAGACGCACACCTCCCCCGCGGAGCTAGCCCAAGGCAAGCCGGACAAGCCCATCTCCGTCGTGCTCGTCCCGACCCTGGTCGGCGGGTTCAACGAGAAGGAGATCTGGCCGACCGTCAAGTTCGCGATCGACAACCTGGACGTCGTCCGGGGAGTCAACTTCCAGCCGGTGGCCCTTACCGCGCGGATTCCCGACAAGGACCGCTTCCAGATGCGCTTCACCCAGTCGGACCTGGTGCGGATCCTGTGCACGGACGGACCATTCGAGAAGTCGGACTTCTTCCCCGTTCCGTCGGTCGCCCCGATCTCGGAACTGGTCTCGATCATCCACGGAGAGGAGAAGATGACGCTGACGACGCACCCCGGCTGTGGGTGCGCCACGTTCGCGTTCATCTCGCAGGACGGTCAGAAGATCACACCGCTCCCGCGCTTCATGGACGTCGACGGCTTCTTCGAGAGCGTCGAGGGCATGATCGACAAGTACCGAGATGCCCGCTTCTCGCGGGTGCGCACGGCCGTCGCCGGCGCTCGTCTGCTCCACGATGTCGCGAAGTTCTTTGACTTCTCGCGGGCCCCGGAGGGCCTCAACGAGAAGAACTGCGTGAAGGTCATCGCCTCGATCTTCACCGAGGGGAACAAGGAGGCCGTCGCGAAGTTCACCTGGCGGACGCTCTACATCGGGAACATGCACTTCCAGGACGCCTACGACTACGATATCCAGCGTCTGATGCGCTGCGACATCCACTACTCGGTCCCCGATGGACGGATCATTCCGTTCTGCTCGTACAACTCCGGTCCGATCTACCGGACGGAGGTCGAGAAGAAGTTCTCGATCCCCATCCCGGACTGGCAGCGCGCGAAGACCCAAGCGGGTGCTACGTTGAAGACCATCGAGACGATGGGAGTCAACGGCGAGGTCATCGTCGACCCCGAGTACTACAAAATCCGGGCGCTGAAGAGCGCTCCGGGCATGTCATCGACCTAAGGTCGGTACGCGCGATCGGCGGTCCAACCCCTTCTCCCTTCTCTATTTTCCAGTGGCGGGGAGCGCCTCGCTCGGCCCCCGCTCGAACAGCACGGCTCCCGGCGCTCGCAGCCGGAGCGCGATCGGGGCCGGATCCGTAGCCTCTGCGCGCAGCCGCCGATCGATCTCGCGCCATATCGGGTCGGAGCGCTGCGGCCCTTCGGGTCCCCGGACCGCCTCCTTCGGATGGAAGCGGAGCCAACGGAGCCCTGCCTCGACATGCTTGCACGTGCCGAGACCGCGCCGAGCAAAATCGGCGCACGTGCACATTGCGCTCGACCGATCGGGATACTCCGGCAGCAGCACGAGGTAGTGGGTGTCGTGCATCGGGTTGCGGACGTCCAAGAGGGGGTAGTACGAGCCCGGGCGCCGCCGGATGTCCAGGGGCTCTTCGAAAGCCCGGGCCCGGCGCTCGGCCACGTCCTCCCGGTCATCGCGCGGAGGAGGGGCGCGTGCAGGGGGCCATGCGTCCCGAGCCATCGATCCGAGCAACGTCGTCGGGCCTATTTGGCCCCCTCCCCGTCGCGGTTATCTCTCCGTCCCGCTGGTGGGTGCCCCGATGGAATCCGCGTCCCCCCGCCGTCACACGTCGCGACGTCGACTGAGCAAGAATGCGCGGATCGGGATCGGCCTCCTCCTCACCTTCCTCGGGTTGGTGTTCCTGGTATCGCTCCTTCCGACGAGCCCCTCCGGCCTCTTGACCGCCCTCCCGCTCGCCGCGGCGGGGATCCTGGCGATATGGCTCGGCGGGATCTTGCTCGGCCGCGCGAACGCGCCTTGATCCGGACCATGCCCGGATCTCCCTGGCGTCTCGTCACGGTCGACATCGACGGCACGCTCACGCTCATCCATGGTTGGAGGAGGATCGCCGAGCGGTTCGGCCGGGAGCCGGAGTATCGAAGCTCGAACGCTCGCTTCCAGCGCAAGGAGATCGGCGAGGACCCGCACCTGATGGACCTGCTGGGGCTCGCCCACGGCCACACGATCGCCGAGGTCGTGTCGGTGCTCGAGGCGACGCCCCGGCTCGAGGGGATCGGAGCGGGGGTCGACGAGCTGCATCGGGCGGGTTCCCGGGTGGCCCTGCTCACGCACAACCCGCCGTACGTGGCCCGCTGGTATGCCCAGAAGTTCGGATTCGACGACCTGGAGGGGACCCCCGTAGCCGAGCCGGCGCCGGGGGACCCGATCCCGCTCCCGGGCCCCGTCCATGCCGACAAGAAGGGTGGCCTCGAGCGCCTCATCGCCCGCTTCGAGGTCTCTCCGTTGGAGACCGTGCACGTAGGGGACGGATGGTCGGACGCAGCGCTCTTCCCGCTCCTCGGAGGAGGCGTCGCGCTGAACTCCTCCTACCCCGCGGTGGATGCCGCCGCGGACCTCGTGTTGCATGTGCGGGACTTCCGTTCCGTCGCCCAGGGCATCCTCGGGCTTCGGCCGCGGGTGAAATCTGCTCCGCCACCTCGTGAGGGTTGATATATCACCGGGGTCGACTCCCGATCGCATGGCCTACGTCCTCCTGCGATCCGTCCACCCGACCCGCCTGACGATGCAGCTACCGCAGGAGGTCGCCGAGATGATCGGCCTCGACTCGGGGGGTCCCGGCAAGAGCACGGGCCACTCGATCTCGTTCCTCGCGCGGGGCACCGGGATCGCCCGAGTCCTGGCGACCGCGTCCTTTCGAGAGGCCCTCGCGATCGAGGTCGTTCGGGATCGGTTCGTCGCCTCCACCCGCCCCGGAGAGAAGTTCCTGTTCTCGGTCCCCGCGAACCTTCTGCGCCACCTCGAGATCGAGATCGGCGTCCGCGGCCCCCAGCTCGGCCGCGGCACGGACGACCGCATCCTCTTCCTCATGCCCGAGGAGGAGTATCATGACGCGTGTGCCTCCCGAAGCAAGGGGCTGCCCTGGGCCGGTCCCCTCGGGGGCGGCCGAGCGCACATCTACGTGGTCAAGGCCGTCGCTCCGCTCCCCCGCGGCCTCGCTCAGCTGGCGGAAATGGAGCGCCGGATCGAGCAGGAAGAGTGGCGGCCGGGGGTCGCCGCCCTCCAAAAGGTCGGGCGCGCCCGGTGATACCGAGAGGGCACGGCCGATCCTTCTTGGAAGGTATTAATAGAGTCTGACGGGATGTTATCCTAGATGAGCCGGTCCAACCGCGGCCACCGCCGCTCCCCTCGCGCTGCGGCGGGTCCCGAATCCAGCGGGGGCGCCCACTCCTCCCCCCGTCCCAAGCCGACGCGCGCGGCACGTTCCCCGAAGGTCCCCCGAACCACCGGGTCGGTCGCTCCACCCCGGGCCGGGGGACCCACGGCCACGGACGACGCGCTCAACTCGGTCGTGGACGCGTTCTTCGGCCCGGTCGACCACGACTCCCTCGCGAAGGCGATCCGACGATCGATCGGTCACGATGGGATGCGACCGGAAGATGCCCGGACCATCGCTTCCCACGTGCTGAACTTCTTCGGCTTCAATGCCCGCATCATCGATAACGTCCTAGAGCCGGACGACCGCGACACGTTCTACATGCTCGAGGACAGCGGGATCTTGGAGACCGAGCGGGACGAGACCACGCTCTACGACGGACGGGAGTGGCGCATCCATTACTGGATGTTCCGCAAGGAGCGGATCTTCGGCCTCGCCCGCGAGGAGACCGAGGCGATGGTCGCCGCCGGCGAGCAGGATGTGATCTATTCGACGAACCTGAACCGCGCGATGGCCTTCCGTCTTCCCCATGGAGAGACCGGCACCGGGCTCGCGGCCCATGCGGTCTATCACGAGCTCACGGACGATATCTGGATGGAACGCCGGCAGAGCCCGGCCGTAGCTCCCGAGGTG
>JABEUK010000147.1 GCA_013044425.1 Thermoplasmata archaeon
AGACCGCGCAGGAGCTGCTCGACGCTTTTGACCATGGAGACCTTCCCGAGACGATCCGAAGGGTCGACCAACACTTCGGGGAGGGGACCTACACCCTCCGGCTCTTGTTCCGGGACGAGCAGCGCAAGCTGGTCGACCTTCTCTTCGACTCGTTGCGCGACAGCGTGGAGGCATCGTTCCGACGGATCTACGAGTCGACCGCGCCGATCCTCCGGAATCTCGCCGCCTCCCGGGCACCGGCTCCCCCGGCGCTGCGCGCCGCCGCGGAGTTCTACCTGAACGAGCGGATCCGCTCGGCGCTGGTGCGCTCGCCCCCGGACGTCGAGGAGGTCAGCGGCCGCCTGCGCGAGCTGGAACAAATGAGCCTTTCCATGGACGCGGCGTCTGTGGGCTACGAATGGTCTCTCGCCGCCAAACGGCTCATGGAGGCGTTCGCCGAGGGCGGAAGGGACGGGCGGTCCCTCTTGCTCCTGCGCTCGCTTGTGACGCTCGCGGCAGAGCGCTCGATTGATGTCGACTTCGCCTCGGTCCAGAATCGGTACTACGAGATCGCGCTGGCCGCGATCCATCCCCCGACGGATTCCGTCCCCGCGCAACCGAGCCTTTCCCCGGAGGAGGGCGAAGCTTTCCGCGCGCTCGGCGAAAAGTTGCGAATCCGAGTGGGCTAGCCCGATGGCCGTGCGCACGCCGAGCGCGACCTACCGCGTCCAGCTCTCACCGCAGTTTGGGTTCGACCGGGCGGCCCGGATTGTGCCGTACCTCGCCCGGCTCGGGGTGGATGTCCTTTACCTTTCCCCTATTCTCGCGGCCCGGACCCGAAGCGAGCACGGCTACGATGGGGTCGACCCGGGCCGGATCGACGCCGGTCGAGGCGGCGCGGCCGCCTTCCGACGCATGTGGCGCACCCTCCGACGGCACGGGATGGACCTCCTCGTCGACATCGTGCCGAACCACCTCGCCGCATCCTTGGAGAACCCAGCGTGGCAGCAGGTGCTGCGCCGGGGGCCGCGCGCCCCCCTTGCCTCGATCTTCGACATCGACTGGGGGCGAACCGCCGACGGCCGACCAGCCGTCGTTCTCCCGTGGCTAGACCGGGAGCTCCCGGCGGCGTTCTCCGATGGTCACCTCGCGTTCGAGCGGGACCGCTCGGGTCTGGCGCTCCGGATGGGATCGGCCCGTCTCCCCGGTTCGGCTAGGGTCGATCGCCGCTGGCGGTCGTGGCGGCTGGAGGCCCACCGCTCTCGGCGTGGTCCCGCGACGGGCCTTCCCCCCGGGGAGCAGGAACTCCTCGAGCGAATCAATCGGGGAGCAGCGGGTAGGGACCGAGCCCGACGCACCCAACTCCTCGGTGACCTTTGGTATCGGCTTGTCCCCTGGTGGGAAATCTCGTCCGTCAACTATCGTCGGTTCTTCGACATCTCCGACCTCGTTGGGGTTCGCTCGGATGAGCCGAAGGCCTTCGCCTACATGCATCGGTGGCTGCTTCGCGCGGCCCGTGCCGGAACCATCTCGATGGTGCGCGTTGACCATATTGACGGTCTCGCCGACCCGCGCCGGTATCTGCAAAGGCTCGCTCGCGGGCTCTCCCGCCCGACCACTGGCGGCGGGACCCAGCGGCCCTACATCGTCGTGGAGAAGATTCTCGCGACCGACGAGGCCCTACCACCCGAATGGCCCGTCGACGGAACAACGGGCTATGAGGCCCTTACCCGTCTGACGGGGGTGCTCGTCCCCTCGGGGGCCCGTTCCGAGCTCGAGATCGCCTACCGACGGACGCTCGGCGCCGCCGCGCGGCCGTTCGCGGACGAGGCCTACCGGGCGAAGCGCGAGGTCGCCCGAACGATGTTCCCGGGAGAACGGTCCGAAATCGTACGCGACCACTTCAGCCGGATCCGCGGTCGGGCGCCGGCCGCTTCTCCGGAGGAAGTCGATCAGGCACTTTCCTCCCTCACGGCTGCGCTCTCGGTCTACCGCACCTACCAGGCCAAAGGCCGGCTCCGCCCTGCGGACGGTAGGCGCCTCGCCGCAGCTTCGCGGGAGGTCCACCGGAGGGAAGCCAGGTTGGCGCAAGGGCGGGGTTTCTGCGCGCTGGTGGGCCATCCTCCATGGAACCCGGCTCGGATCCCGGGAGGAGCGCCCGACGCGTTCGTGCGCCGATGGCAGCAGTGGTCCGGGGATGTGGCCGCGAAGGGAGTGGAGGACACCGCCTTTTACCGACATGTCCGGTTCATTGGGGCGAACGAGGTCGGCGGCGACCCGGAACGCGTGGGGACCTCGATCGAAGAGTTCCATGCGTTCATGGTCGAGCGGCACCGTCGTGGGTCCCGGGGACTCACGCCGACCTCGACCCATGACACGAAGTGGGGGGAGGATGCGCGGGCGCGGTTCGTAGCGCTCGCGGAGTGGGCACATGAGTGGGGCCGGACCGCAGGGCGATGGTCCCGCGCGCACCGCGCCTTCACGACCCCCCTAGCCCAGGGTCGGGTCCCAACGGTCGCGGAGCGATACCGTCTCTACCAGACCCTCGTGGCGAGCGCGCCGGCGGAGGACCCGTTTGCCCCATCGTACGTCGACCGTCTCGTGGCCCATCTGGTGAAGGCCGCCCGTGAAGCGAAGCTCGGAACGTCCTGGCTGCGTCCCAACCCGACCCATGAGGCAGCGCTCGGGCACTTCGTGCGGGCGCTCCGGGACGACGCACGCGCGGCACCGTTCCGGACCGAACTCGCTCACTGGATGGCCCGGATCGCGTACTTCGGTGCCTACTACTCCATTGCCCAGACGGTCTTGCGATGCACGGTGCCTGGCGTGCCGGACCTCTACCAAGGGTCAGAGGGCTGGAACTTCTCGCTCGTCGACCCGGACAACCGACGGCCGGTACCGTTCGGCCGGCTCGAGGACCTGCTCGACCGGCTTGATCGGACAGAAGGTGCGATTCCGAGACGGCAATCCATCCCCTCTCCGCGCCGGGGAGCACGAGCGGCTCCGGGGGCGGCGGAGAAGCTCGCCGCCACAGCCCGACTGTTAAGGTTCCGTCGCGACCATCGCGCGCTGTTCGACCGCGGGATGTATGTTCCGGTAGTCGAAGCGACCGCCGGAGGAGCCGAACCAGTCGTGGCCTTCGTTCGCCGGGTCGGATCGGAATGGTTGCTGGTCGCCGTTGGACGAGGCCTCGCATCGGTCAGCAGCGGTCGACTCATCCCTCCCATCGGATCGAGGTGGGGAGACCGAGCCCTTCTGCTTCCCTCGGGGGCTCCTCGCGAATGGGTAGACCTCCTGACCCGGCTTCCGGTACGGGCCCGCGTCGCGGACGGGAGGCTACGGCTCGACCTCGCGGAAGCGTTCGCGGCCGGGCCGTTCGCGGTCTTTTGCGGAGGTCGACGGCGCGCATCGGCCGAGGAGCTGACCGCTCCACGTGGAGCGGGAACGAGGGGATCCGAAACTGTAACTTAAGTGATGGGACACGACACCGATAGAGGTGGGCAAGGAGCCTTGAGGGTCCCGTAGGGTCGAGGAGGAAAGGCTCGGCTTTGAGGGCCATGAGGCGACCGTGCACCTCGGGGCACCTCGATCCCGTACGGCTCGGAGCCAGAGTTCGATTTCAAATGACGCAGGAAAGCGGAGAAGGGGAAATGCCGTGCAAGGGGGCGACCGCGCGGCCCAGCTCGGGGATGGAGGTTGCGGGGGTGGAGAATCCGGAGACGATCCTCTGCGCGACGCTCCGCTGGTTGTCGAGGTGTGCTCTCTGAACACTGGCCCGGGACTCGATGCCGTCCCTCGGTAACCACCGCAAGGGGAGTCCACAGATAGAGAAGGGGACCTTAGAGGGAATGGCCCGTTGGGAGCCTCCCCGGCAACCCCGTCGTATGAACCTGGTGCGCTTCCGCGACCTCCCCAACCGACTTCCCCTTCGTTGGCCGGCGACGGCCGGATGGCAGGGCGGTGACCCCGCGCTTGGCGTTCACTCTGCTGCAGGCTCAGCCACGTCGAGGGGTGGGCTCCGGAGCCCCCGGCGGGTGACGAGGCCGAGAACCCGAGCAGGACCGTCCACCGACATGACCGCAGCGACGTGCGAATTCTCCCGCTCCATACGCCGCAGAGCGTCGGATGCCGATAGATCGCTAGGAAGGAGGAGCTCGACCGGCCGCACGAGATCCGAAATCCGGAGTTCCTCTCGACGCTCGGGAGGGACCTCGAGGAGGTCCTTCAGCCTCACGCCACCGAGCCAACTACCCCCCTCCTCGACCGAGAGCACCGAACGGCCATGCAGAACCGAGAGGTCGACCGCCTCCCGCACCGTCATTTGAGGCGGAACGGGCTCGGAGTTGTGACGGGCCACCTCGCCGACCGGGAGCTCGGAGAGGAAATAGTTCCGGTACTCCTCTCTGTGCGCTGGGCTCTGGATCCGACTCGGAAGCTGCTCGTCGTAAATGTGAGTACGTCCGGTGACGACATATGCGACGAAGATCGCGAGCATTGCCGATGGGAGGATGGTGTAGCTCCCTGCCATCTCCACGACCATGATGAGGACGCCGAGGGGTGCCTTCGAGATTCCGCCGAAGAACGACATCATCCCAACGATGGAGAAAACCGCCACCACAGGGAGCGATACCAGGCTGGGGAACAGCACATGGAAGGTTCCGCCGACCGCGGTGCCCAAGAACGCCCCCACCACAACACTCGTGCCGAAGAGGCCCGCGCTCCCTCCGCTGCCGACGACTAGCGATGTCATCACCATCCGGACGGCCACGGCCGCGAGCAGCAGTGATACGATTATCACAGTGAAATTGCCCGAGGCGAGCTGCCCCAGCATCGCTGCTTGGACGAACCCGTACCCTACCGACAGCGAGGAGAGAGCGGCGAAGTGGCCCTGCTGCGGGAGGAGGAACCACGCTCCGAGGAAAATCGCGCCCGCGGCCCCGGCCCCGATCGCCGGGCGGAGCGCGGGATGCCATCGACCAAGCTTGAACCAAGCGTCCGAAAAATGGTACATCCGCGTGAAGAGAATCCCGACCGCGCCGCAGACGATTCCGAGGACCGCAAAGAACGGGAGACGGTTTGGCTCGAACGCGTACCCCACGAGCGCCGCGGGGGTGGCGAAAAGAGTGTGGAACCCGAAGATCGTGGAGTAGACCGAGTAGGCGACGACCGACGCGATAATGCCGGGAACGAACACCTCCGGTTCGAAGTCCCCAGTGTAGAGGATCTCCGCGGCATAGACGGCTCCGCCCAAGGGCGCCCGGAAGATCGCGCCAATCCCGGCGCCCATGCCTGCGGCAAGGGCAATCCGTCGGTCCCGGTCGCTCAGGCGGACCAGGTCGGCCCAGATTGAGCCGAACCCACCCCCAATCTGGGAGGTTGGACCTTCCCGTCCACCGCTTCCCCCGGTGCCGAGCGTGATGACGCTCGCGAGTGTCTTGAGCAGCGGGACTCGAATTCGTATCTTCCCCGAGTTGTGGTGGAACGCCCGGATGGTGGCGTCGGTCCCGTGCCCGGCCACCTCGGGGGCGACCTTCCAGATCAAAAGCCCGACGGCGAGTCCCCCGAGCACCAGCAGCGCCGGGACCAGCAGGACCCGGGGGAACGAACTCGACCAGGTAAGTTGGGCGGGGTTCAAGGTTCCTTCGGTAGGAAGGGTCAGCCCCGCGATATTCCCGAGGAAGAAGTTGGTCGCATCTACGAGGAGGAAATAGAACAGTGCCGCGCCCAGCCCAGCAACGATGCCGATGGGAACGGCGATCACGGCCCACCGGGCGAGGTTGCGGTACACCGCTACCCATTCCCGTTGGGGCGAACGTCGGAAACGGGGCCACCAGCGTCGCGGTGGGATGGGGGACGGGACCGACGCTGTTCCGGAAACCGACGTGCCAAATCACCTAGAGGTGGAGCGCGCCGGGCGGCTGCTCACGGACTCACCACCTTAGACGGGCTGCCTCTAAACGCTTTGCGGGCTCCCGTATCCAAAGACCGTCTTTGAGAGACGGCCACGAGTGGAGGCGAGCACCCTACCGATATCGCCCAGGCGGTGAGCCCAGGTTCCAGCGGCCCCGGGCCCCCCAGCACATGGAGAAA
>JABEUK010000148.1 GCA_013044425.1 Thermoplasmata archaeon
GCCCCAAGCTACGCATCGGCGCGCTCGCTTCGGAGCCGGTGCGACTGGTCGAGGGCGCATTCTGGACGCTCGATGAATCGGACCGACCGGGCGACGCACATCGCGTGGGCGCGCGCGTACCGGGATGCATCGGATCGGCCCGCGTCGGTGACCCGATTCTTCTGGGCGACGGTGGAGTGGAACTGAGGGTCACCCGGATCGAGGGAAGGACGATCCGGGCCCGCGTGGTCCACGGAGGGTCGGTGCGCAGCCACGCGGGTCTCTTCCTTCCCCGGGCCCACCTGCGCACGAACGCCCTCGGACCGAAGGACATGCACGACATCGGGATCGGCGTCGCGGGCGGGATCGATTTCCTCGCCGTGTCGTTCGTGAGGAACGCGGCGGACCTGCGGCTCGCCCGCTCCGCCCTGGACCGTCGGCCGGGGGGCGAACGAGTCGGTCTGATCGCCAAGATCGAACGCGCCCAGGCGCTCGATGCGATCGATGAGATCCTGGGTGCGTGCGACGCGATCATGGTCGCGCGAGGCGATCTCGGGGTCGAGGTCCCTCTCGAGCGGCTCGCCCTCGCGCAGAAGATGCTGGTGCGCAAGGCGAACCTCGCCGCGCGTCCGGTGATCGTGGCCACCCAGATGCTCCTGAGCATGGTCCACGCGCCCCGGCCCACACGGGCCGAAGCGACCGATGTCGCCAACGCCGTCCTGGATGGAGCGGACGCCGTCATGCTCTCCGAGGAGAGTGCGATCGGAGAGTATCCCGAGGACTCCGTTCGCTGGCTCGCTCGGATCGCATCGGCGACCGAGGGCCACATTCCGACGGGCACCCGCACGGACGCCTCGGGATCCCCGACCACGGAGTCGGCTCCCGAGCGGGAGGTGGCGTGGGCGGCCGTGGAGCTCGCCCACGCGGTCGACGCTCGCGCCATCCTCACGCCGACCCACTCCGGTCGGACGGCGACGCTCCTCTCCTCGTTCCGGCCTCGGGTGCCGATCATCGCGCTCTCGGCGATACCCGAAACGCGCCGTCGTCTCGGACTCGTCTGGGGCGTTCAGAGCCGCGCGGTCCCCGCGCGCCAGTTGCTCACCGCGCTCCGGGCCCGTGCCCTTGCGATCGCGCGCGAGCTCGGCCCGGGAGCGGTCGGCCGCGTGGTCTTGACGGCCGGCTATCCGGTCGAGGGCCGCCCGACGAACCTCGTGACGATCGTCGATCCCACCCTCGACCCTAGGCGCGTGGCGCGGTCGCGTCGAGGTGGGCGTGGTGCGCCGTCCCCAGGTAGGCGTAGAACAGCAACGGAAGGAACCCGATCGTGATCGCTCCGGCGAAGATCCAGGCGAGTGCGTAACTCCCGTACTCCGCGAGGTAGCCGAACGCGATCGCGAGAGCGCTGCCCACGAAGACCTGGATCGTGTTCAGCGAGGCGATCCCGAGCACGAGATGCTCACCGCCCGTGTCCGGCATGTAGGTCGGAATGAAGTACAGCACGGCGACCGCCACGCCATCGGCGAAGCCCACGTAGATGAACAGCGCCGCGACGGCGTACAGGGGCAGGAACGGGATCGTCGCGATCACGACCCCGATCGTGGCCGTGCACAGGATCAGGAGGAAGCGATGTCGTCGACTTCCCTTCGCGAGCCACCCTCCCGCGACGCCTCCGGGGAACGCGGCCACGACCACGAGTGCCGCGATCGCCGCCGTGATCCCGATCCCCCAGTCGGGGTGAACCTCGGCGCCGTACTGCACGAAGTACTGAGCGATGATGTACATCGAGGCCCACAGACCGGCCAGGGCCAGGGATATCGCCCAGAGCGAGCGAGATCGCAACACCCGGGCGGCGGCGCGCTGGATCTCGGTGAAGGTACCGACGACCTGTCGGACCGGTTCAAGGGGAAGGATCCACGCTCCGAAGCCGGCGACGCCCAGAAGGACCAAGCCTCCCGCTCCGAGCGTCCATTGCCATCCGATCACGGTCCCGAGCAGCGCCCCCCCGAACAGCCCGATCGCACCCCCGAGGCTGAACCCCCCGTTGTACAGGCCGATGATCGGGGCGCGCTGTTCATGCGGATAGTACGACGCGACGAGGCTGAGCCCCGGCGCAAAGAAGAACGCCGCTCCGGCTCCCGTCGCAAAGCGGGCGGCGGCGAGGATCTGCCAGTCCGGTGAGAGCGCGCTCAGCGCGCCGAAGACCCCCATCACGCACAGCCCGGCGAGGGCCACCGGCCTCGCCCCCCAGCGGAGGGCCGCCATTCCCCCCGGGATCTGAAACAGGCCCACCCCGAGCAGGTAGATCCCGAGAACGAGCCCCAGCTGCGAGGTGCTGGCGTTGAGCCCCACGCCGATGAGCGGGAGGACGGCGCCGATGTTGTACCAGTTGAACGCGTAGACGACCCGGGCGATGAACAGGGCCGCTGCAGCGTTCCTTCGATCGAGCGGAGCAAGCGCGGCGGTCAGGCCCCCCGCCTCCCGATCTCCCCGTGCACCTCGAAGTAGCGCAGCAGGCCGAGGGCGGCGAGCGAGTAGCCCGAGACCAGATCGGAGTGCCCGTTCGCGCCCGCGGCGGCCCCCGACGATGCGAGCCGGGCTTCCTCGTGCGCCCGGAGGCGGGACGCGACGAACTCCGGGTCCGGGTTCTCGCGCGCGGCTTCCAGGGCGACGTCGCGCCACTCCTGGACGATGCCACGGTACTCCGCGAGGTCCTTCGGGCCCCCCGGAGCGGGGCCGAAGTGGCTGTAGAGAACGATCGTCGGATCGAGCCTCCGCATCTCCTCGACGCTCGAATAGAGCTGGTCGAGATCGAGGTCCGGAGGAGGGATCGCGGGACGTGCACGCCAACTTCCTTCCAGTCGGACCCCGGCGCCATCACCCGTGAAGACCGCCCGAGTTCCCGAATCGAAGAATGCGAGGTGGTGCCGGGCATGGCCCGGAGTGGCAACGATCCGGAACTCGCCGCCGGTGACCGGGAACGACTCCCCGCCGCGGAGGGCCACGATCCGGCTCGGTTCCACGGGGACGATGGGGCCCCACAGCGGATCCGCCGCCGCCCCCCAGGCCCGCCGAGCGCTCGCGATGAGGCGGGTCGGGTCGACAAGATGCGGGACGCCGAGCTCGTGCGCGTAGAAGGTCGCGCGGGGGAGCTTGTCCA